>JALSGU010000224.1 GCA_026982575.1 Paracoccaceae bacterium
CCGTAGAAGTAACATACGGTGCCGATCTCTATACTGGCGGTGCTAACCTTGCTTGGGATGCTTTCCCAACAGTTGTAATCACAACCGAATGGGTTACCTTGACAGCTGGTTCAGCTGAAAGCGCTGGTCTTGATCATTATTCCGACGTTGACGGCATGGGCGGCACAGGCGGCTTTAATGATGCAGATGCCAATGGCGACTTTCTTGTTCGCGCAGACGTAAGCTTTGGCGATATTTCTGCTTCGGTATCCGGTGTTGCAGCGGTTAACCCTGGCGCCTTGACCAATCTTTCTGTTGGTGCTTCCGGTTCTTTCGGTTCGGTTTCCTTCGGCGTTGGTTATGACGATGGCGTTGGCGGCGAAATGGGTATCAGTGCAGGCACCTCCTTTGGTGGTTTTGATGTTGACGTAGCTTACCAAACAGACGGCACTGAAGACTCCATTGGTGTTAGTGTTGGCACAACAATCAGCACAATGGATGTTGCTGCATATTACGCAATGAACTCCGCACTCTTGACAGAGGATGCATATGGCATTTCTGTTGACACAGCATTCGGTGACGCGTCTGTTGGCGTATACTGGGATGGCGATGCTGGCGGCGCTAGCAACTTTGGCGTAGATGTTGAATACGCTGTTTCCGAGGATCTTACTGTATTTGCCGGTTATGACGAAGCAGACAGCTATTATGTTGGCGCAATCATGGCTATTGCCGACGGTGCCGCAGTTGGTGCTTCTTATGCTGACGACACTGTTCCTGCTACGGAATTCGGTCCACAAGACTTCGCTGCGGGCCTTAAAGTTTGGTTCTCTGCTGAATTCTAATCCAACCGGATTATTATAATAAGAAGGGCGGATCATTTGGTCCGCCCTTTTTCTTTGGGGTAAGGAAAAAACATGTCGTTGTTGGAAATTCAGGAACGGGTGGCTGTTGCTGCAATTAAATCAGGGCGCAATCCTGATGCTGTTTCGCTGATTGCGGTTTCCAAGGTGCAGCCCAACGCGCGGGTCAAATCGGTGCTTGACCAAGGGCAGCGTATTTTTGGCGAAAACAAAGTTCAGGAAGCACAGGGAAAATGGCCAGATTTTCGGGCGCAATATTCTGATATCATCCTGCACCTGATCGGACCGTTGCAAACCAACAAGGTAAAACCGGCATTGGCGTTGTTTGACGCCATTCACACCCTTGACCGGCCCAAGCTGGCACGAAAACTTAGCACTGAAATTCAGGCGCTCGGCCATGCGCCGCAATTGTTTATTCAGGTTAATACAGGCCAGGAGCCACAAAAATCAGGCGTATTGCCGGATGATCTGGACGGGTTTGTCAGCCAGTGCCGCAATGAATTTGACCTGCCGATTGCAGGGCTGATGGTTATTCCGCCCATTAATGAGGAACCAAGCCTGCATTTTGCATTGCTGGCCAAACTGGCCAAACGCAATGGTTTGGCAGGGTTATCCATGGGGATGAGCAGCGATTTCGAAAGCGCCATTGCCCTTGGCGCCACCCATATTCGGGTCGGGTCTGCTATTTTTGGCGCTCGGCAACCGGCCTGAAACCATTAACGCCCCCGCAAACACGAGGGCGTTTTGATAGCTTTGCCAGTATTATTGCGCGGTTTCAGCCAGCCGGACCAGACGGATAAATTCAGCGCGATAGCCAAACAGATCATCGCCTTTTGCGGCATTGGCCAGTGCGACCACATCATCATAAGACCAATCGCCAAGCCGTGTATCGCCGCGCAATAACTGCCCGAAACTGGCCACGGCAGCGGCAAAATCAACCTCTGAACCCAAGCCCGCATCGGCATCGGCGAACACTGGCGTGGTGATCAAAATTGATGTGCTTTCACCGGGGTTTTTATAGCGCAGCTTCAGGAATGCCAATTCACCATTGCTTTCGGGCAGAGGTTCGGCATCGCCGTAACGCAGCGGATCATTGCTGATGGCAGGCGACCCGACCGGCGTGATTTCATAAAGCGCGGTTACCGAATGGCCGGCACCGATATCACCCGCATCGACCGCGTCATTGTTAAAATCCTCGCGCGACAAAGCGCGGGTTTCATAGCCGATCAGCCGGTATTCGGCAATTTCCGCTGGGTTGAATTCCACCTGAATTTTAACATCCTGCGCGATGGTAAACAGCGCGCCGCCGATCTGGTCAACCAGCACTTTTTGCGCTTCGGCCAAGGTATCGATATAAGCTGCCGTCCCATTGCCGTTCTGGGCCAGCGTTTGCATCAGCGCATCGTTATAATTGCCTCGGCCAAAGCCAAGCACCGACAGGTAAATTCCGGTATCGCGTTTTTCGGCGATGAAGGTTTTTAAGGCTTCGGGGTTGGAAATGCCGACATTAAAATCGCCATCGGTGGCCAGAATAACGCGGCTGGTATCGCCGTCATCGGCCATTTCTTGCGCCAAAGCATAGGCCTGTTGCAAACCGGCTTGGCCCGCAGTCGATCCGCCGGATGACAAACGTGTCAGGCTGTTCAAAATTTTGCTGCGCTCGGATGCCGGTGTCGGTTCCAGCACCATGCCCGCCGACCCTGCATAGGTGACAATCGCGACGCTGTCTTGATCATTCAGCTCGCTTAACATCAGGCGGAAACTTTGGATTAACAAGGGTAATTTATTGGGCTGGCCCATGGAACCCGATGTATCAATCAAAAACACCAGATTAACCGGCGGGCGTTCATTGGCGGCCAGCTCATACCCTTGAATGCCGATATGCAACAGCTGCGTGTCGGGGTTCCACGGGGTTTCGGTAACGGTGACGGATGTGGTAAACGGGGCCTCGCCAGCCGCAGGCAAGGGGTAATCATAGTTGAAATAATTGATCATTTCTTCGGTGCGGACCGCATCGGGATCGGGCAAATAACCGTTCAGAATCGCGCTGCGCATAAAGGCATAAGATGCGGTATCAACATCAATTGAAAAGGTCGAAACAGGCTCATCCAGCGTTGTTTTCAAGGGGCTGACAGGTTCACCGGCGAATTGATCGCGGCCAGTTTCAAGCGGTGCGGCAAAGCCTTGGTCATCCGCTGCAACCAGACTGCCTATGACCGCTTGGGGTGCCGGGGCAACCGCAGAAAGTTGGTCAACTCTCATTTCTGAAAGCCCTTCGCTGCGCGGTGCTGCTTGGCTTTCGGCAATGCCTTCGCGAACCAGCGGTGCGGTTTTCCCAGGAGCTGGTGGCGCGATCTCGATACTTTCAGCGCTAATGGTTGAATCCATTGGGGCTGCCTGAGCCAATTCTTCAATGGCAGTTGCCACGGGCGGGGTGCTGGGCGCTGCATTAAGGGTGGTGGTTTGTTCCGTTGCAATACGGTCTGCGGCACCAAGAATACCCCCGGCATCATTAACAAAACCGACCTCGGGTGCCGTTGGGCTGTTGAATTCAATATTTTGCGTGATCACAACCGCCAGCGCAATGGTGGCAAAACTTGCGGTGCCGAGCATCATTTGACGGCCAGTTAAACGGGTAAACATATCCTTAAATCCTTCCAATAATCCGCGATCCTTTTTGGGGCGGTTATTGGTAAGACGCGCGGCGTCAGCGGATCCTTGGAAATTGTCCGAATTTTTTTCAAATGCATCCATGCCAGCATTGATTGCCGCCATTTTAGCAGTTTTTGCTGGCGGTGGCACATCATCACGCAACAGCGCGGCAAGTTTTTCGAGGTCATCACTCATTGCAACATCTCCTCATCCTGCGCCATTTGTTTAAGTTCCTTTTTGACCTCTGACATGCGCCAGCTGACCGACCCCTCGGACAGGCCCAGCGCTTTGCCAGCGGCTTTGTGGGTCATTTCCTCGCCCAAAACCAGCGCCACGGTTTCACGCAATTCCGGCGATAGGCGCGACATGGCGCGGGCCAGCCAGCCCATATTTTCGGATTTTTCCCTGGCAGATTCGCGCTGCATTATTTCGACATCTCCCCAGCCATCAGCGGCCCGGGCCTGTGCGCCACGACGGCGCATTAAATCACGCCCCGCATTGACCACAACGCGGTAAAGCCAGCTTTCGAATTTGGCTTCGCCTTTGAAATTGCCAAGCTTTTTTGGCAATGTAGCACAAATTTCCTGCACCAGATCCTCCGCATCTGCTTGTTGACCAAGGGTGCGATATGCCACCCGATACATCAGGTCATAATGGCGTTCCAGCAGGCTGCGAAACGCATCTGCATTGCCGCTGCCAGCCATTTTTGCCAGTTTTTCGCTCGAAATATCCATATGGTCCTGAATGTAAGACGCAAGCCGATTAACAATCCTTGGCAGATAATTGAAAAAATCAAAAGGGGCTGCGAAATAAAATAAATGAACGATGGTTCAATTAAAGGGGTTGTCAGACGAAATATTCTTGTTAGTCTGTGGGTGTGACGCAATTAAATTGCGCATATGGTGCCAACGCGCATTAAAATAATTCGACGGGGGAAACTTCGTTTAGGGAGGATAAAGATTGGAACAGAACAAGGTTCTGCCTGACGGGCTGGACACGTTCCCCAAATTGCTGGCGCGTAATGCGGTGCAATGGGCGGAACTTCCTGCATATCGCGAAAAAGAATACGGCATCTGGCAAAGCTGGAACTGGGCTGAAGTGGCGGAAAACGTCAATGCGCTGGCCATGGGTTATGTGGCGTTGGGCTTGAACGAGGGCGACCATGTGGCCATTATCGGCCGCAACCGCCCTTATTTATATTGGGCCATGTTGGCGGCGCAATCGGCAGGGGCCATTCCTGTGCCGCTTTATCAAGACGCAAATGCCGAAGAAATGGCCTATGTTCTGGGTCATTGCGGCGCGCGGTTTGTGATTGCCGAAGACCAGGAACAGGTCGACAAGGTATTGGAAATTTCCGACCAAACACCAAATGTTGAACAGATCATCTATTTTGATAAACGTGGCATGCGTAAATATGACCACACCAGCCTGAATGCTTACGAGGATGTGCAGGCCGAGGGCCGCGCCGGCAACCAACGGCTGGCGCCAATATTGGCTGAACGCCAAGCCAGGCTGGATGAAAACAGCACCTGTGTCATGCTGTATACATCGGGCACCACCGGCAAACCAAAGGGTGTTGTGCTTAGCAACACCAATATTATTGCCTCCAGCATCGCCAGTTCGGAATTTGACAATCTGGCACCGGGCGATTCGGTGCTGGCCTATTTGCCCATGGCTTGGGTCGGAGATTTTATCTTTTCGATCGGGCAATGTTGCTGGACAGGGTTTTGCGTGGCTTGCCCCGAAAGCCCTGAAACCATGCAGCATGATTTGCGCGAAATTGGCCCGACCTATTTCTTTGCGCCGCCGCGATTTTTTGAGGGGCTGCTGACAAATGTGATGATCCGCATTGAAGACGCCAGCAAGCTGAAAAAACACTGGTTCCATAAATATATGGATCACGCCAAACGGGTGGGGCCGGACCTGCTGGATGGCAAGCCGGTATCGTTTATGGACCGCCTGAAATATCGCATCGGTGATTTTCTGATTTATTCGCCGCTGAAAAACACCCTTGGCCTGTCAAAAGTGCGGGTTGGTTATACGGCTGGCGAGGCCATCGGCCCGGAAATTTTTGAATTTTACCGCGCATTGGGCATTAACCTGAAACAGCTTTATGGCCAGACCGAGGCTTCGGTGTTTATTACCCAGCAACCGGATGGCGAAGTGCGGGCCGACACGGTTGGCGTGCCATCCCCCGGGGTTGAATTGAAAATCGGCGATAATGGCGAGGTGTTTTACCGGTCTCCGGGCACATTTGTCGAATATTTCAAAAACCCCGAAAGCACGAAAGATACCAAAGATGCCGAGGGCTGGGTCGCCACCGGCGATGCCGGTTTTATCGAGGAAAGCAGCGGTCATTTGCGCATTATCGACCGCGCCAAGGATGTGGGTAAAATGGCGGATGGCACTATGTTTGCCCCCAAATTTGTCGAGAACAAGTTGAAATTCTATCCCAATATTCTTGAGGCAGTGGTGTTTGGCGATGGGCGCGATAATTGCACGGCGTTTATCAATATTGATCTGGGCGCGGTGGGCAATTGGGCCGAACGCAACAATGTGGCCTATACCAGCTATCAGGATCTGGCGGCGCATCCGGATGTTTACGGCACCATTCAGGAACATATCGAGGAAGTAAACAAATCTATTGCCAAAGACAGCATGTTGTCGGGCTGTCAGATCAACCGGTTTTTGGTGCTGCACAAGGAACTGGATGCGGATGACGGTGAAATGACCCGCACCCGCAAGGTGCGCCGCAAAATTGTGGCGGATAAATACGATGATCTGATCGGGGCGCTTTATGACGGGTCAGCAACCATCGCAACCGAAACCGAGGTAACTTATGAGGACGGCCGCAAGGGTTCTATCAGCGCTACGCTGGAATTGCGCGACGTGAAAATGGTGGCAGCATGAGCGATACATATGTAACCGAAGACGGGCGCACCATTGGCCCGCCGGTGTTGGAGATGAAAAACATCACGCTGCGTTTTGGCGGGGTGACCGCGATCAAGGATATTTCCTTTGATATCCGAGAGGGCGAAATCCGCGCGATTATCGGCCCTAACGGCGCGGGAAAATCATCAATGTTGAACGTCATTAACGGGTTTTACCACCCGCAAGAGGGCGAAGTCTGGTTTCATGGTAAAAAACGCAAACCGATGAAACCCTATAAGATTGCCCATCAGGGCATCGCGCGGACCTTCCAGAATATCGCGTTGTTCAAGGGCATGAGCACGCTGGACAACATCATGACCGGCCGCTTTACCCATATGAAAACCAATCTGTTCTGGCAGGCGATCTGGAAAGGCCCCGCCGAGCGCGAAGAGATCGAAAACCGTGAAATCGTCGAAAAAGTCATCGATTTTCTGGAAATTCAGGCGATTCGAAAAACCCATGTCGGGGCTTTGCCATACGGGTTGCAAAAACGCGTTGAGCTGGGCCGTGCCTTGGCAGCACAGCCCAAATTGCTGCTGCTCGATGAACCGATGGCAGGTATGAATGTCGAAGAAAAAGAAGACATGAGCCGGTTTATTCTGGACGTAAACGATGAATTCGGCACCACAATTGCCCTGATTGAACATGATATGAGCGTGGTGATGGATATTTCCGACCGTGTGGTGGTGATGGATTACGGCGCAAAAATCGGCGATGGCACACCCGACGAAGTGCGTAACAATCAAGACGTGATCGACGCGTATCTGGGCGTGGCCCATGAGGAGAACTAGATGTTAGACCAATTTCTTTATGGCATAGAGGCCGCAATAAACGGGCTGATGACCGGCGTTATGTATTCGCTGGTGGCGCTTGGATTTGTGCTTATTTTCAAGGCATCGGGCGTGTTTAATTATGCGCAAGGCGTGATGGCATTGTTTGGCGCGATGACTTTGGTTTCGATTCAAAAAGGCCAGATCCCGTTTTATCATCTGATCAATGCCACTTTTGGCACCGAGATCAAATATTTTGGCTGGGAGGTTCCGGCCCTGTTGGCGATATTGCTGACCGTTTGTGTGATGATCCTGTTTGCCTGGCTGGTTGAACGGTTATTGCTAAAATTCCTGATCAACCAGGACCCGGTGATTTTGTTTATGGCCACCATTGGCCTTGCATATTTCATGGAAGGTTTTGGCGATCTGATGTGGGGTTCCAACATCAAGGTGATTGATCTGGCCATGCCGGCGCTGGGTATTCCCGGGCTACCGCAAGGCGGGTCGTTGATGATTGAAAACGCGACAGCGGGCCTTGGCACCGACCGGTTTTTCGGGTTTTTTATCGACAAGCTTGATATTACCGCTGCCATAATCGCCGTGCTTATGGTCATAACATTAACCATATTCAGCCAGTATTCCAAAACCGGACGCGCACTGCGCGCTGTGGCCGATGACCATCAAGCCGCCATGTCGGTTGGTATTTCACTGCGCACCATCTGGGTGATTGTCTGGTCAATCGCTGGTGTGGTGGCCTTGGTCGCCGGTATTATGTGGGGGGCCAAATCGGGCGTTCAATTCTCTCTTAGCCTGATCACGCTAAAGGCTTTGCCGGTGCTGATGCTGGGCGGGTTTACCTCCATTCCCGGGGCGATCATTGGCGGTATGATTATCGGTGTGGGCGAAAAAGTGTTTGAATTTATCGTCAGTTCCAGCTGGTTTGGCGATTTTGCCGGATTTACCATGAACGCAACTGAAAACTGGTTTGCCTATGTGCTGGCCCTTATTTTCCTTGTCTTCAGACCCCAAGGTCTGTTTGGCGAGAAAATCATCGAGA
>JALSGU010000225.1 GCA_026982575.1 Paracoccaceae bacterium
AATCCTTGCTTCTGATTGCTTATAAAGCTCTTCATAAAAAGCATCATCTTTCTTCTCTATCCCTGTCACTTTGCTATAAAGTGACTTCTGTACGGCTAAATCATTTTGCATTTTGGCTCCTTTTTAAGGTGGTTTATATTCTCGACATATCCCTATTCTAATGAAAAGGTCTATTCTTAGAGTTAACGTATTATATCTTTATTATTGTTACGGAATTGTTACGGAGAAAGGTTTTTAGGGCATAATGCTATGAAGCATTCTATAACTTCATAGCATTATTAAGGGAAGAATGAGTATTAGAATGTATTAGTTATTCATTGCACCTCCATATATCCATGATTCAAGAGTATTATATTCTGTATCATTTAATTTATCTCCTCCACCATGTCTATAGTCACCATCTCCTTTATCTTTCATATATTCTGCTCTATCTTTATTTGATGTACCATAATTAAGTGACATAATATTTGTATATGTTTCACTAGCAGAGGTAATAGTAAAGTTACCCGCTGTTCCATGACATGATTTACAATTATTAATTAAAATAGGCATTACATCTGTACTAAATAATTTCGCAGTTGCTGTTGTACCTCCAGATGATATATAGTTATCATCATAATCATTATAATCATTATAGTCATCGTCATCATCATAGTCATCATCTAAATAGTTTGGTTTTCCATCATTATCATGGTCTTGAATATAATCTGGATAATCATCATTGTCATCATCATCTAAATAGTTTGGTTTTCCATCATTGTCATAGTCCTCAATATAGTCAGGATAACTATTGTCATCATCATCATCTTGATAATTGTATTTATCATCATTGTCATCATCTTCGATATAATCTGGATATTTATCGTCATCATCATCATCATGGATATTATATCTACCATCATTGTCATCATCTTCATATGCATTGACTCGACCATTATTGTCATCGTCTTCATAAACATCTATATATCCATTTCTATTCATATCAAATACTGATGTGCTATTTACCGATGCATTTGTTGCATTGTTAAGATTCACATAATGGTCATTATCCACTACATGGTTTCCGTCACTATCTGATACATTTGTATAATCAAGTTCAAGTGGAATATGAGAAAGATTTATATCTCCACTGAGTGAAATAGTTGAACCTGTAACTGTTCCATGTATAAAACCTATAGGAGTTATCACACGTGTAGTATCATTATATTCATTGGTAGTCATAACAAGTCTACAATTTGTATTTTGAGGTACTTCTATCTCAAATGGATGTTGGTTGGTTCCATTTTGTGTAGAGCTCACTTGCACATAAGTTCCATCTTCACAAAAGGCTTCTATGAGTGTGCCTGGAACTGTTCCCGATATTTTTGATGTAGCAGTTGGTTGCGTATTAGTAAGTGTATCTGAACTATCACTTCCACAGCCTATAAGAAAAGGCACAGCAATTAAACTAAGTAATATAGTATTTTTTTTCATCTTTAATCCTTTATTATTAAGATAAAAAAGTATAACGTAGTATGTGCTAGAGGAGTGTTAGGGAAGTGCTAAGGAAGTGTTAAATTAAAAAGTAATGTAGCAATAAAATTTTCCAAAGAAAAATAAACTTTCTTCAGAAAATAAGTGTTAAACATGTAGACAATAAATATGATTTAATTAATCATCGTCATCATCGTCATCATCGTCATCATCGTCATCATCATCGTCATCATCATCGTCATCATCGTCATCGTCATCGTCATCATCGTCATCGTCATTATAGTTATCATCATCGTCATCATAATAATTATTATTCACCATGTCTATCAATGTACCACCTATAGTATTATTTGTAGGTACTGTTTTTGTACCAATCATTGGGGTATTCCACTCTTTACCATGACACTTATAACAACTT
>JALSGU010000226.1 GCA_026982575.1 Paracoccaceae bacterium
GATGCCGCCAGAATTGTGGAGGGTGTGCTTTATTTTCTTGTGAATGGAAATCATGTCGGTCTCATAGAAGGCCAAAGAACAAAAGCACGTTCATTGGAGCGATACCTTACAAGACTTCTTCAAGATGCCGGTGAGCTTGACCCAGGGGAAACGATAATTCTGAATGCGCTTTTCAGTAGCGCAGGAAGTGGTGTTACCGAGATCCAGGAGCTGAACATTCAGCCGCTAGCCGTGCCGGCAAATGGAGCCAGACAGGACGCGACCATGCTGGCGGCAGAAGAGCGTGGCCAAGGAAAAACTGTCTATGATATTCTAAAATATCTTGGATGGACAGAAGCAGATATTTCAGAGCTGAGAGACAACCTCCCAGAAGGTGGGATGCTGGAGGGGTTGTTCAAGGTCTTTATCAAATTGAGGAACAAGCGCAAAGGCTCCGTGCCCAAAAGGGTGCTCGAGGAAGCGTTGCGGCATCTGGATCCGTATTCCTTGCAGCTCATAGGGCCTGACGGAAAGGAGGGGGGCGGTTTGATAAAGTTGTCAAAACGTGTGAGAATCCAAACCTCAGGAGACTTGCTCAACCCGGACGATGCCATGGAAAAGATCCAGGAAACAATGAGGGAATGGGCGAGAGATGGAAAGATAGACTGCGACTTTGGAGAATGATCTGGCTGGTCTTCGGCATAGCATTCCTCCTGGCGCTCGGGCTGCCTGCGGACGCCCTGGATGGCACTGTTGCCTCTATGATCATCACATTCTTTGGCTTACTGGCGGCTGGTTTTGTGCCCGCCATTACCCTCTTGGCATCCACCAGCTTTTCTGGAAAGCATACAGTCAAGAGGCTTAGAGAACTTAAAAGGGATACTGATATTCTTTCTGATAGAATTATGTCAACACTAACATTTATATTGGTTGGCGGTATATTTTCTATTATATCTGCTATTCATGAAGAATATAATATAGAATATAATATTTTTGGCATTGACATGAATATTCATGATATATTTGACAGGATTTTGCAGGCGGTGGTTGTCGCATGTTTCGTGGTGGCTATTGACAGAATGCGGCTGATGAAATCGGCTTTTCAGAGGGTTCTTGAAGAGAGATACAAGGCTGCTGAAGAAGAGGCAAAATCAAGAATTGACGATAACGCATCTTCATTGGAAGTTAAAAGTGCATTCAAGCGTCCTGCCAGTTTCGGCAAGGTGGTTAAGATAGAGCAGGCAGAAGGGGCTGGAAACGGCAGATGATAGTGCGGGGGAATTTCACGGGCATCCTGGCCATTGTGGCGGAGGTGGCGGGGGAAGAGGCGGCGCGCCGGCTGGCGCGGGCGCGCGGGGGTGTGCGCTGCTACATCCCCAGGCGGGCGAAGCCGGGGCACTGGCTGGTGGAGCTGCTGGGCGAGCGGGAGGCGCAGGCGGTGTGCGACGCCATCGGCCCCGGCGAGGTGGAGGTGCCGCTGGCCGGCACCGGGCGGCAGGCGGATGCCCGCCGGCACGCCGCCGAGCTGCTGCAGCGGGGCTGGAGCAACGCCCGGGTAGCCCGCGCCGTGGGGGTGAGCGAGCGCACCATCAAGCGGCTGCGGGCGCGGATGCGCGAACAGCAGCGCCAGCCCGACCTGTTTCGCAGGCTGGACGCGCGGCGGCGGGCGTAAGCCGCCTGAAGGTGTCGTCAATCCGGTTTCGGTGCTGGGAGCGGGCGGGGACGGCTGTCCCCGTTCTTTTCATGCCGGCGGGCGGTGATGCTGCCGGCATGGCGAAACGCAACTTTCAGAACTGTCTGGACGTCATCTTCCGCCATGAGGGCGGCTTCGTCAACCACCCCGCCGACCCGGGCGGGGCGACGAAGTATGGCATCACCCGGCGCACATTGCGGCGCTGGCGCGGGCAG
>JALSGU010000227.1 GCA_026982575.1 Paracoccaceae bacterium
TGATCGCCGTGCAGCGCCGGTTTAACGCCCTTGGTATCCCACGGGACAGCGACGCCATTCACACGGTCCCAAACCATTTCCTTGCCGTTTTTATTGCGGATCATCAGGCCGGATTCATCGGATGAATTATCGGTATTCACCAAAAACGGCAGGTTGGTATAGCGGATCAGATAATCCAGATCGACCTTGCCGGCGCGCAGCAATTCATGCACCAGCGCCAGAATAAACAAACCATCGGTGCCAGGCGTAATGCCGACCCATTCATCGGCAATGGCGTTGTAACCCGAACGCACAGGGTTAACGCCGATTATTTTGGCACCGCGCGCTTTCAACTTGCCCAGGCCGATTTTAATGGGGTTTGAATCGTGGTCTTCAGCGACGCCAAAGATCATGAATAATTTGGTGCGATCCCAATCCGGAGAGCCAAATTCCCAAAACGCGCCGCCCATGGTGTAAATACCGCCAGCCGCCATATTGACCGAACAAAACCCGCCATGGGCCGCATAATTGGGCGTACCGAATTGTTGCGCCCACCAGCTGGTCATGGATTGGGATTGATCACGCCCCGTGAAAAACGCCAACTTTTCCGGCGCGGTTTCGCGGATGGGCTTTAGCCAGCCAGCGGCAATATCAAATGCCTCGTCCCATGAAATGTCTTCAAACTTGCCCTCACCACGTTCGCCCACCCGTTTCATCGGGTTGCGTAGGCGCGCAGGCGAATAATGCTGCATGATACCGGCTGAACCTTTGGCGCAAAGCACACCGCGATTAACCGGATGATCCTTGTTGCCCTCGATATATTTGACCTTGCCGTCTTTGATATGGACATTGATGCCACAGCGACAGGCGCACATATAACAGGTGGTCTGGCGGATTTCATCGCTGACTTTTGGCGAAATATCCAGCACTGGCTGGTTGTGTTTGGTCATAACGTCCCCGAATCTTTGGCAGGCCAATTGAAAAGGCTTTTAACCACCCTGCATAATACATTCCAAAATTGCAATCCATAAGAATGTGGTGGCGCGTTGCCGCATCCCTTCCGGCCGCGGTAACGCGCCACAAAAACTATGCATAACTGTTGAGCACAGGTGCATTTACTCTTTCTGCTCCTGAACCGGCCAGGTTCAGGACTCGGCAAGGTCAAACCATGGCGAAAGCAGCTATACAAGTGGCGCCGAAGAGCATGTGAGGGCAGCATTCAGCCGGAGCATCCCGCCATTGCAGCCCACGCCTCAGCACATGGATGATGCCGCCGAGAACACGGCGATCATCAACGCAAAGCACCCGTGCGAGCGCGGAAAATAGGATTTAATGGATTCAAGCCGTGTTTCTGAAAGCCGATAACAAACCGACATGTGCAGGGTCGCCCTACATCATTTGAAACAGAAACCACGCCCTTGGGGAGACCCAAATATTAATAGGTCCCGACCCTAGATTTCGCCGTCGATCCAGCTTTTCAAGGCAGCTTTTGGCAAAGCACCGGTTTTGTTGGAAACAACTTTACCGTCTTTGAACAGAAACAATGCCGGAATGCCGCGCACACCCAAAGATGCCGGGCTATTGCTGTTTTCATCCACGTTTACTTTGGCGATTTTAACCGTATCACCGTATTCGATCGATAATTCTTCCAGTGACGGACCGATCATTTTGCATGGGCCACACCATTCGGCCCAGAAATCAACAACAACGGGGACCGAGGATTCAAGAACTTCGGATTGAAAGGTGGCGTCGGTAACTGCGATGGTGGCCATTTTGGCACTCCTGTAAATATCTGAATATGTTTTTTCTAATTTAGGAACCCGAGCCGCCAGCGTCAAGACACAGCGGCCCGTTGTAATGCGGTCACGCAAATATTTTCCGGAATCTCCATCAAACTGGCGTTATTTGTCCAGCATATTGCGGTTTTGACGGGTCTCCCCGGCCATATTTGGGATAATGCACTGTGATATGCCCCCATCTGACGCAAGAAGGCCTCGGGGGTTTCAGCCGCGGATTGCGGAATAACCGCATTTGACTTGAAATCAACCGCGATGATTTCTTTGCCGGTTATCAGCGCATCAATGCGACCGGAAATCGGGCCAATACCGGGAATATCAGCCGTTATTGCGACCTCTTGCAGGGTTTTTGGGGCAAAGATCATAGCCAGCCCAGGGGCGCTCAACACGCTTAATGCCTCGGAAACGACCCCCGGCAAAGCGGCACCTTCCAGCAATGTTTGCGCTGCTTGCGAACGGTGTTCGGGCGCAATCTTGACCAGCTTTTCCAGCAATAAATGAATCTGGTTGCCGCGCAAAATGGCGTTTTCATCCTCGGTTGTTCCAGAAACGCTATGCGCCCCGCCAAGGTTTGAAGGGCTGCGCGGTTTGGGTGGTTTCACCGGCAGTTTTGCCGGTTTGTTCAAGAATTCCGGCAATATAGCGGCTGTTTCTTTTTTGTGTGTTGGCAATAGATTTTCAGCCGACCAATGGTTTTCAAATACCAGTCGTCCGGCCCTGTCATGCGTCGCCCCGAGGGCCTCGGCGGCGTCACGCACCATGCCAAACCAGTCTGCATCCGCTTTTTTACGGTCGCCAGCACCGGCAATCATCAACCAAGTTTCAGCGCGGGTCAGAGCCACATAAAGAAGCCGGTTTTTTTCTTGCCCTTGCAGACGATCTTGTTGATCAATTGCTTCTTCCAACACTTTCGGCGCATTGGTTTTACCCAGTCCTATTATTGCCAAATCATCCATAGAGATTACTTTGGCGCTGCTATTATTGGGTTTTTTGACGGTTTGCGGCAAAATCACAATCGGGGCTTCCAGCCCTTTGGCACCGTGCACAGTCATCACCCGAACCTGATCAACGCTGGCATCCATCCGGCGTTTTATTTCCAGTTCATCGGTTGAAATCCATTCCAGAAACCGGGTCAGGCTGGGGTTGTTTTTGCTCTCGAACATCTGGGCCTGATGCAATAATTCGTCAATACCGTCCTCGGATTCAGGGCCAAGCCTTGCCAATAATTTTTCACGGCCTTTGTGGTGAATCAAAATGCGCTCCAGCAATTCATAGGGGCGTTCAAAATCAGCCCGCCCCAGAATATCGCCCAGCATTTCATGGGCGCCAACTGCCTGCCAAAGCGTGGCTTTGCGATTATGGGCCAAGGCAAATAAATCGGCCTCGGAAAATCCACATAAAGGCGACCGCAATGCACAGGCCAGCGCAAGATCATCATTGGGCGTGCTGGCAAATTGCAACACCGCCATCAGGTCTTTGACGGCCAGTTCTTCGGCAACCTTCAGGCGGTCCGATCCGGCAACCGGCACCTGTTTTGATTTTAACGCCTTGATGGTGGCATGAAACAAGGTGCTGCGCGATTGCACCAGTATTAGAAAATCACCGGCACGGATAGAGCGGTTTTTGCCCGGCAATTCCTGGCCCGATGCAATTAGCCCTGCGATACGATCAGCAATGGTTTTGGCCAGTAAAATTTGTGGATCACCGGGGGCGGGGGCATCTATGGGCTCAAACCATTTTTTTGCCTCGGGCGTTTCCGGTTTTTCCAGAAACGGCCATATTTCCACCCGTCCGGGGCGGGTATTATCAGTGGTAAGGTGGGTGATACTTTCGCTTAACCCTTCAGCAGCCTCACCTTGAAAAACTGTATCGACCAGTTGTAAAATAGGCGCTGCCGAGCGGAAAGAATGCAATAATTCACCTTGGGCGAGCTTGGTTCCGCGGGACAAAAGCTGTTGATCAAACAGGGTTCGCATTCGGGCAAATTCACGAGGGTCAGCGCCTTGAAACGAAAAAATAGACTGTTTTTCATCGCCAACCACAAACACGGTGCGCGGGCGACCGGCCTCCGCACTTGCGTAAATTTCTTCGGCCAATGACGATACAATGCGCCATTGCATGGGGCTGGTATCCTGGGCTTCGTCCACCAGAATATGGTCGATGCCCCCGTCCAGCCGGTATAAAACCCATTGCGCCATTTCCGAATTTCGCAGCAATGTATCGGTTTTTCGGATCAGGTCTTCGAATTCCAGACCGGCAATTGCGGCTTTGTGGTTGGCATAGCGATGCAGGAATACTTGGGCAAATTCATGCAAAACCCGTGATTTGGACAGGGTTGCCAAGGCAAGGCGGCTTTCGCGGGCAATTGCTACCCGTTCGATCAGCAAAGTAACCAGATCAAAAGCCGGAGGAAAGGCATCTTTTACCGCTTTTACCGGAAACCGCGCGGTTGAACGTGGCTTGCCAGCGGTTAAAAATGCCGCTTCCAAGGCAAGCAGTGCCGCAGAGACCGATATGTTCTCGTAATCTTGCAAAGCCTCGGCGGCGCGAACCTCGGCTGAAATCCGTTTGGCATCGGGCTTGGCGGTTTTGGCCATTGCATTGGCAAGCGCCCGCAAATCAAGGTCTGACAGGCCTTGCATGATCCGGCCCAGAATTTCCTGTTCGCTCAGCTCCGGTTCGGCCCCCAACAAGCCTGCCATTGCGGTTTGGTCAAAATCTTTTTCAAACTGTTCCTGATATTTCAATATATCCGGAATATATTCCGCAGGGTCTTTGAATTGGGCAGCAACCATGGCATCAAAAATTTCACGACGGGTTTCTGCCAGATCATTCAAAACATCGAACCGCAGTTCGGTGGATTTCCGATCATCAATCACCTCAAAATCAGGGGAAATCCGGGCTTCTAGCGGAAACCGGTGTAAAAGCGATTCACAAAAAGCATGGATGGTCTGGATTTTAAGGCCACCCGGCGTTTCCAATGCGCGGGCAAACAGGGTGCGTGCTGCGCTTAATGCCGCACTGTCGGGAATGGGCTCCCCCAGTTCTTGCAGGGCGGCTTGCAATTTTGCATCGGGCAACATGGCCCATTGGCCCAATTGTTCAAAAAGCCGGTTTTGCATTTCAGCGGCAGCGGCAGTGGTAAAGGTCAGGCATAAAATCTTGCCCGGATCCGTGCCACGTAACAATAATCGTGACACCCGATTGGTTAAAACCCGGGTTTTACCTGACCCGGCATTGGCGCTGACCCAACTGGAGAAATCCGGTCGTGCTGCCAGTATTTGCGCATCGGATGCCTGCTGGATGATTTGTTTGCTCATAATATTTCCACCAAAAAAACGTCATCATCCTGCCATTCGCCACGACGCGACAGATGATCAAAATCACCCTCAAAAGCCTGAAGATCGGGGCGTAACCGTGCCGGATACCCGACATTTTCCGATTGATAACGTGTGATCAGGCTGCACAGGTTTTCCCATGCATTTTCCATGGCATCGTCATTTTCTGCAAAAGAAATAGTATCACCGTCACCACCCAGATAAATCAGTTGCAGGCACCTGATTTTGGCGGGGTTTATCCCGTCAAACCCGCCATTTTGTGCAATTACACCTTCCAGCGGCAATTGCACCGAAAATTTACGGATTTGTTTTTCGGATGGTTTGCTGCCTGATTTGTAATCATAGATCAAAAGATTACCCGCTGCATCAATATCGATCCGGTCGGCTTTGGCGCGCAATTCAAACCCGCCGGGCAAGATACGTTTGCCGGTTGCCTCCAGACGTGCGGGCGTAGCGGTTTGGCGCCGCGCAATTTCGGTTTCTAAAAACCAGTCACGGGTTTTAAGAAAACCGGCCCGCCACAGCCGCCGGGTTGCTGGCCAAGGCACGGATTTTTCAAGCTCCTGCATCATGATTTTATCAAAAACAAGTGCCGGATTGTCCGGAAGCCCCTGCATGGTTTCAGATATAAACCGTTCCAGAATATCGTGCAGAACATTACCTTTTCCGCGATAATCCGGCTGTTGGGTCAGGGGTTCAAATTTGCGTAAGTTCAGGATATATCTTGCATAAATCGCATAAGGATCCCGTATCAGCGTTTCAATTCGGGTAACAAACAGCCCTTTTGGCCGGGTTGAGATTGGCGGCGCGGGTGCAGGACGGGCTGCGGGCGGGATCAAGGATTGGCTTGCGTCCAGATTTGTGGCCCAATGCAACAGGGTTTGGCCGCGCTGCTGCATTTCGTTTAGTGTGGTTTCGCCTGCTTCCCCCAGCCCTGCGGTCAGGTTTTGCAGCCGGATCAGCCACCGCGATGCCACGGTCGGCGCTTCTCCGTCGCGGATTGCACGCGACAAAACCACCTGCGCCGCGCCAAGACATTGTTGATAATCATGGGCCGAAAGCCCGATACGCCGCTCAGGCAGTTCCAGCCCGATCTGGCGGCGCATTTCGCGGTTTAACCATGTATCATTGCGGCTGGCTTGTGGCCAGATGCCCTCGTTCAGCCCCGCCAGAATGATCAGATCAGCCGATTGAACCCGCGCTTCCAATGTGCCCCAAATGGCAATGTCTGGATGGGCCAAAACCGGATCATCGCGTATTTCGCCCGTTAACGCATTGGCAAATAGCCCTCGATAATCGGTGGCAGAATACAAGGTTTGATGGTCACAATTGCCAAGGGATTCAAGGATATCCAGCACCACCCGGCCGGCCTCTTTACCCCATAAATCATCCGAACCCAGCGATTCAGCAATCTGGCGGTGCAGCTTTGCCCAGCCGCTAATGGTGGTGTCGGGCAGGGATTGCAGCGGGGAAATTATGTTGGAAAGCTGCGCTAGCCATTGCTTTGCTCCGGCTTTTTCAGCCCAGTCCCGAAAGGCCGAAAAATCAACAAAAGCAGGCCCTCCACGCAGTTCTTTGCGTTCCAGATTGCGGCTGAATTGCAAATGCGGGCCACGCGCGCCAATGCTGCAAAGCGGGTGTTTTAACAGTTCCAACACCTGTAAAGGCGTTGGTTTTGTGTCAAACATCGCCACAATCATGCGCAAAAATATCCCCGGCGGCGAAAGCTGTGCCGGTTGACCGGCGCTATCATCGGGGGTGATATTCCAGCGGTGCAACATCGCCGAAACCCGCCGCGCCAGCAATCGATCAGGGGTGACAAGTGCCGCTTTTTTGCCTTGATGCAAGGATTCGCGCAATTTGATGGCAATTGCCGTGGCTTCGAGACGGGGGTTTGGGGCCTCTAGCAGGGTCAGGTTCCGGCAGGCTGCGGCCAAATCCGGCAGCAGCTTTGGTCCCTCGACCAGCCATTGTGCGGTAACCGGCGCCGGGCGCAACGACAGGGAAGCCAATGCGTTTCTTTTGGCATTTTCAGCGGGCGTATCGTGCCAGACCGGCATATCAGCCGGTTCAAACCCGACAGTTTTAGCCAGTTTGGCAAAGCCGAATTGCGGGTGTTCCTCGGACAGGGTTTTCCAGATATCGGGCGGTGTGCCAAAATCGAACCCCGGTAAAACCACCGCCCCTTGCGGCAGGTTTGCCACCGCTTTGATCAGCAAAGCCGTGGCCCCGCGTGACCCGGTTGAACCGGCAATAATCACCGGCGTTTGCACCGGATTTTCCTGCCATTCAGCCGCCAGCGCAGCAATCACAGCCCGTTGTCGCGCCTCGGCCCCCGACATTTTCGTGCCAAGGGCGGCTACGTAATCTTTAAGAATGTTCAGAAACATCAGATTGCGCTGCCAATGACCCGACTGCCCGTCGATTTCAATATCTTTCAGGCTATCGATCTCCAGCCCTTCGCCATCCAGCTCGTCCAATAATGCCGCCAGTGATTTTGCCAGATCAAATCGTGCGGATTTCGGGGCCAGATCGGATTGCTTATCCAGAAACGCACCAATCAGGTCCGCCAGCAAAAGCTGTCGTTCCAGCGCATTGGCCGGTTGGGGCAGGCCGGGAAACGGATCTTTGGCCAAATCGCCGATCACGCGGATATTCGGCAAGATTGCCGGTCCGGTGGATAGCAGGTCGCTTAACCGTCTGGCGCTACGGCGGGTGTTGACAAAAATGGTAATCCGCGCCCATTCCCCGGGTTCACAGCCCGCCATTCGGGCACGCAACCCGGCGATAAAAGCCGCAGAAAAATCATACCCCACCGGAAGGGCCATGATGCGAGGCGCTTGATTTGGTTCAAACATTTTTTAACCATTCCCATCCATCGCCTTTTGCGGTGATTTTCAAGTTGCGGCAGTTTTCGGATTTACCCTGCCGGAATTCCAGCGCCAGATGGCGAGACGGCGTATCAGAACCCAGCCGGTCGGGCCATTCAACCAACGAAATATTATTTTCAAAGGCATCGACCAGACCCAGTTCAAAGATTTCATCAACCGAGCCGATCCGGTAAAGGTCCGCATGCCAGATTTCAACATTACCAAGCGGATAGGTCTGCACCAAGGTAAATGTGGGCGATGGAATATCCTCGACCAGACCCAGCGGGGTTTGCAACGCCTGGATCAGGCTGCGGGCAAAATGGGTTTTACCTGCGCCGATGCCACCCGACAGCAACACAACATCACCGGCCTGCAAATGCGGTCCGATGCGGCCTGCCAGATCAGCGGTTTGCGCGGCAGAATCAAGGGAAAAATTATGTATCATATAGGTTAACCTACCGGATTTACGGGGTTGTCAGCCAAAGCCGCGCGAATATCATCGCTTGGCACTTCAAACGATTTTCGCAAAAATATAACTTCGACAATGGCACCGGTTGATCGCGATTGATTAGGCGCCAAAATTCTGGCTTTTGCCGCATTAAAGCGGTGCTCCGACCCATTTGCAAAATTAATCTCGGCACCACAGCGTTCCAGCAGGGTTTTGGCAATAAACAGGCCCAGCCCCATGCCCTCGTATCCCGGGCGGTTCGGGTCGGGCTTTGCCTGACGGTGTTTGCGCACAAACGGGTCACCGATCCGGCCCAGCAATTCGGGCGGAAATCCGGGGCCGTCATCGCCAATGTGCAAATGAATGGCTTCGGAATTCCATGTGATGTCGATCCAGACATTTTTTTCCGCAAAATCAACCCCGTTCTGAACAAGATTACGAATACCATGGATGATTTCCGCCAAGCGCGGGATTTCGGGCTGGTTGCCTGGCTGTTTGTCAAACGGCTTGCCGTTCACCCG
This sequence comes from Paracoccaceae bacterium, assembly GCA_026982575.1. Classification (GTDB taxonomy): domain Bacteria; phylum Pseudomonadota; class Alphaproteobacteria; order Rhodobacterales; family Rhodobacteraceae; genus UBA3077. The sequence goes on from JALSGU010000227.1 coordinate 8,953, forward strand.
AATGGTGATGGTTTTGCCGCGCGAGATATGCGGTGCGGCGGCTTCTTTGATTACGGCAGAAACCGGCGCGTGGCGCAGATGGGTGTCGTCTTTGCCGGCGCGGCCCATATCATGCAAAATATCGCGGCAGCGGTTGGCTTGGCTCTGGATCAGTTCCATGTCCTGGCGCAGGTCTGGCCGGTCAGCCAATTCGTCTATCATTTCCGCTGAAACCAGCTTTATGGTGGCCAGAGGTGTGCCGAGTTCATGGGCGGCGGCGGCAACCACACCGCCAAGCGCGGTAAGGCGCTGTTCGCGGTCCAGCGCCATTTGGGTTGCGGCCAGTGCCTGGCTCATGGAATAGGTTTCGGCGGTAACGCGACGGGCAAAAAAGGCCAGAAACCCGGTGGAAATCAACAAGGCCGCCCACATGCCATAGGTGAAAACCGGCGGCATAATCAAAACCGTGCCGTCTGTAGTTTTCAGGGGTAAAAACTGCCATGCCAGAATTGAAATTATCACCACCGCCGCAAAGCCGATGATCATGGTCGCCCGCAGGTTCAGTGCGGTTGACGCTATTACCACCGGTGTAATCAGCAACATTGAAAACGGGTTGGACAAGCCGCCGGTCAGATAAATCAGAATCGCAAGCTGGCCAAGGTCAAACAGCAAAGTATTCAGCGCGGCCCGTTCAGACAGCCGCCTGTTTTCAGGGAAAATCAGGATTGCAACAATATTAAACCCTATGGCAATGCCGATTGTGGTTGCGCTTAGGTCCAGCCTTAAATCAAGATCCAGATACCGTGTCGCGATAATTACAGCAGCGGATTGTCCGGCAATGGCCAGCCAGCGCAACATGACCAGTGTTCGCAGCCGCATCCAGTTATATCGGGCTGCGTTAATAACCATATTTGCCGGAGAATGCACCATTGGGGCAAACTACCACGCTATCAGGGAATGAAAAGCATTGATATTCTAACTTGACTTGCAGAGCTTGCACGCTCGGTGCATAACAGTCAAAAATTAGGAGCTGATATGAAACCTGCAATTCTTTATGGCGCGGCCAGCCTTTTGTCGGTCAGCATCGGGCTTGGGGCCTATTATATCGTTAGCCAACGCGGGGCTGACCAGTTTGCCCAGTGCCGCACCAGCTCAGTTGCCGGCAATAGCCAGATCGGCGGCCCGTTTTCCCTGATTGACCATACGGGAACCCGGGTTAGCGAGCAGGACGTGATTGACGGGCTGACCCTGATTTATTTCGGGTATACGTTTTGCCCCGATGTTTGCCCGCTGGATACAGCACGCAATGCCGAGGCCGTCGAAATTCTTGAGGAAGACGGCATTATGGTCAAACCGGTAATGGTCTCGGTCGACCCCGAACGCGACACTGCCGAAGTAATGGCGGATTTTGTCAGCTATATCCACCCGCGCATGGTTGGCCTGACCGGCAGCGCCGAAGAAATTAAAGCTGTCGCCAAAGAATATAAAATTTTTTACGGGGCAGAGGAACACGAGCCGGATGATGAGTATTATCTGGTCAGCCATTCCACCAATGCCTATTTGATGGCACCTGACTATGGGCTTTTACAATTTTTCACACGGGCAGACCGGCCCGAAGCAATGGCAAAAACCATCGCTTGCTATGCGGAGGCAATCTAAAAATACGGGTTGATTGACCAACGCATTCAGTTTTGCTAATATGTATACAAAAACGGAGTGTAAAATGGCGGAAAGAACGCTTGGGAAGATCGGCGAAGACGCATCTTTGCTGTTGCTGGACGACGATGAACCGTTTTTGCGCCGTTTGGGCCGCGCGATGGAAAAGCGCGGGTTTGTTGTAACTTTGGCCGAATCTGTGGCGCAAGCGCGTGGGGCAATCGCGGTTTCTGCGCCTGCTTATGCCGTATGTGATTTACGGCTCGGGGACGGAAACGGCCTTGATGCGGTGGAAATGATCCGCGAAAAACGCCCCGATGCCCGCATTGTTGTTCTGACCGGATATGGCGCCATTGCCACAGCGGTGGCGGCGGTGAAAATCGGCGCGACCGATTATCTGGCCAAACCCGCGGATGCCAATGATATTTGCAATGCGTTGCTGGCCTTGCCCGATGACAAACCGCCACCGCCTGAAAACCCGATGTCCGCAGACCGGGTGCGTTGGGAACATATCCAGCGGGTGTTTGAATTATGTGATCGCAATGTTTCCGAAACCGCGCGACGCCTGAACATGCACCGCCGCACATTACAGCGCATTCTGGCCAAGCGCAGCCCAAGGTAAATGCAACCAGGGGTAGACAGGTCGCCAAACTAATGCCAAATTGCGTGTATGAAAAAATCTTGTGCACGCGAATTTGAATATCTGGAAACCTGCAATGTCCGCATTCCGTTTGACCCCCGCATCATAACCCCCCCGATTGAACAAGCCATTCTGGCCCATCAGTTCGAGGCCGAAGAAGCCGCGCAAATTCCGCTGATTGTTCAAGACGGTGATACGGTGCTGGATATCGGTGCCGGTATCGGGTTTATTTCCACGCTTTTGGCCCGCCAAAGCGGAGTTAAACTGGTAATTTCGGTTGAGGCCAATCCAGACCTGATGCCATTTATGGAAAATTTGCATCTGGTTAACGATGTCCACAATATTGAGCGACTTAACGCGGTTCTAACCAATTGCGAGGCTGATTCAATGGTGTTTTATCAGCGTAGCGATTTCTGGATGGGGTCTTTGATGGCCGGCCCAAACCCCTATGAACGCAAAATAAAGGTGGCGACTGAAAATTTGAACGCACTGCTGCTGGATCGCGGGGTTGACCTGATTGTTTGTGATATCGAAGGTGCCGAGGCGATGATTTTTTCCGATGCCGATCTGTCTGGCGTTGATCGTATCTATCTGGAATTGCACGACCATATTACCGGCCTTTGCGGGGTGAAATCGGTTTTTGACCAACTTTCGACCAAAGGCTTTGCCTTTGATCCGCGCCATTCAAACGGGGCAATTGTGCTGTTCCGGCGCGCACAAAGCAATGAAATACTGCGCCCCTATGCGCGCTTGACTGCTCGGGTATAGTTATTAACGGGAATATAACTGCATTAATACTTGATTAACCTAATGTTTTTAGGCCATCTATGTAGTGCAAATAATTTTCAGGAGATAAATTATGCAAAAAGCACTTGCAAGCCTTGCACTGGCATCATTATCAAGCGCCGCATTTGCAGGCAGCTATGTTGCACCAAATATTGAATCCGCCATAATCGAGGCCCCGCAAACCATGGGTGGATCCGATAGCTGGATCATTCCGCTGGTTCTTTTGGGGGTCTTGATTTTGACGCTAACACTCGGCGAACCGGTCCAGGACTGATATTCTTGATCAAAAGAACACTATGGCCGGTATTTGCCGGCCATATTTTTGCTGTATTGTAAGCGCAAATATTAATTTCATACCTTGGTTATTGCGGGGGCTGGCGCAGGAACATCCAGCGCCCGACTGTATAATCTCTGGGTCACAATCACCAACGGCACGGCCATAAGGTGATGGGATTCTATATCTCTAATTGCGATCAGACAGGTTGGGGGCAAGTGCAATTGTCTGCACTGCCTTTAACCAGTGCGCTCCATGTCGGGTGGAGCAATGCGGGCCTATTGTGACAACAAAACAATGGCGCTCATTGCAAAGTTTCCAGAAAGGTGCCGTTGAAATTTATAGATTTTCTTTATTGCCAGTTAATTGCAATCAATTTGGATTTCCTCTTATATGGTGATTCCTATACAAGAATCATCAATATATAGTGTGCCGTGAACCACCACAAAGGACATTCCATGCCAATAACCCCAGAACAACAAGCCGAAATAGACGCGCAGCGCAGCCAGCGCAGCGAAACCCTGCGCGCCACCGTTCCGGGGATGGAGCAACATCTTTATACCGCGCATAACGTGCTCGACCACGGGTTTGTCCGCGTCATTGATTATATGGGTGACGATAGCGCCATTTGCCAAGCAGCGCGGGTCAGCTATGGCAAAGGCACCAAGGCCGTCAGCAATGACGAAGGCCTGATCCGGTAT
>JALSGU010000228.1 GCA_026982575.1 Paracoccaceae bacterium
CGAGGGCTGGCGGTGGCGCTACAGCCAGCGCAGCAATGCAACACGTCAACCCTGCGTCGTGCCTGCACCGCTGGTGCTTTGGGGTGAAGGTCTCGGTGGCCACCACCATCAGGCGCTCACGGGGTGGTCAGTTCGTGGTGCATGCCATGGCGCTGCCCGGCAAACCCCATGACGGCCATACGCTGCGCACGGTGTTGCCAAAGATCGAACGGCTGGTGGGTGCACCGGTGCAGCGAGTGCTGACCGATGCCGGCTATCGCGGCCACAAGCTGCCCAGCCCATGGAAGTTCAAGGTCTTTGTTGATGGCCAGAAGCGACGCATGACCAAGGCCATCAAGCGATTGATGAAGCGAAGGGCAGCGGTGGAGCCGGTGATCGGTCATCTGAAGGCCGAGCACAGGATGGGTCGCAACTACCTGGCGCACCGGATGGGTGATGCCATCAACGCCATCCTGGCCGCCGTCGGCTACAACTTCCGCCTGTTACGGCGCTTCATCGCCCAGCTTCTTTTGCGCCTCATCCAGATATGCCTGTTCGGCCTTGCACAACGGCGGCAAACAATGACCACAGCGCCGCAGGGCTAATTGTTCACGTTCGACTCTCCATGTGGTTCAGCAACGCTTGTATAGATCTTCGTAACGAATGATATCATCCTCTCCTAGATAATCTCCCGTTTGCACCTCGATCAGTATGAGCATGTCATCGCCGGGATTTTCCAGCCGGTGCTTTTCTCCAACGGGTATGTAGATGGATTCATTCCGCCCCAATTCCTTCACGTCATCGCCAATGGTAACCCGCGCCGTGCCATGCAGGATGATCCAGTGTTCGGCCCTGTGGCGATGGCTCTGCAGGCTCAGGATGCCGCGGGGCTTGACCATGATTCGCTTGACCTGAAAGCCTTCTCCCTTGCTCAGGCATTCGAAGCGCCCCCACGGGCGCTGCTCACCAGGAAATTCCGTAGCCTGCGGCACCCCATTGGCCTTCAGCATTTCCACGGCCTTCTTCACGTCCTGCGCGCGCGTATGGTCTGCCACCAGAACGGCATCTGGCATGGCCACCACGAGGATATCCTTCAGGCCAATGCCCACCACCTGAATCCGCGCATCCTCGCTGCGCAGCATGGTGTTCTGGCAGTCGAGTGCGAGCGTATTTTCCGAAAGCGCGTTGCCATCCACATCTTTCTCCATGATGCGCGCCACGGCCTGCCAGTCGCCAAGATCAGACCAGCCACCATCAAAGGGCACGACAGCCAGATTGTCTGCCTTCTCCATGATCGCATAATCAATGGAAATATCCTCGGCACCAGACCAGGCTTGTGCATTCAGTCGAAGGAAACCCAGGTCCTCATTGGCTTTTTCCAGTGCCGTGGCAACGGGGGTAATGAGTTGGGGCGCGTGCGCGCGAAAGGCCTCCATGATGGCTTGCACGGAAAAAAGGAAGATCCCGGCATTCCAGAGATAATTGCCCTTTGCCAGCATCTGCCTGGCGCGTTCGGCGGTGGGCTTTTCCACGAAGCGCACGAGAGGCTGGGCGCGCTCCGGCTCCGGTGGGCCGGCGAGTTCCAGATAGCCATAGCCGGTCTCGGGCCGGTCAGGCTTCACGCCAAAGGTAACCAGCTTGCCCTCGCGCGCCGCCTGGATCCCCGCATCCACGGCGGCATGAAAGGCCGAGACGTCATCGATGCGATGGTCGGACGGGGCAATCAGCATAAGTGCATCCGGATCCATGCGTTCCAGATGCATGGCGGCCGCCAGCACGGCCGGCGCAGTATTGCGCCCTTCCGGCTCCACGAGAATGGCTTGCGGTTGAATGCCGGCCTGCTCCAGCTCTTCCGCAACCATGAAGCGATACGGCTCGCCAGTGATGACAAGCGGCGCTGCACCATTGCCCCCACGCATCCGTTCCAGGGTCTGGCGGATGAGGGATGCTTCTCCGTCCACAGACACGAACTGCTTGGGCCGCATCTTCCGGGAAAGAGGCCATAGGCGGGAGCCTGAGCCGCCGACCAGTATACATGGAACAATCATAAGCATTTCTTTGCCTCATAATAGTTTATCTTGGCTGGAAGAAACTATGGTCAAAAGTTCCGCCAAAGTATCCACAGACCCCACAAGAGATATATTTTCCTTTTCTTTATATTTCTCATAATTTGGATCCAAATCACGAATATCTAATGAATTTTGTGTAGATTCTAGAGTGTTTACAAGCTCTAAGTTTACTTTTTTAAACCTATTTTGAATAATTATAGCATCTTTATAACCTACATTTACTCTCTCCTTCTTTTTTATCATATTATTCAATCTTTGCGCTGCAATCTGAATTCCTAGAATATCACCCTCTTTTATTTTCTTTGTGCTGTTGATATAATTCAGATAAGCAATAACTCTATAATCTAAGTATGAATTTAATTTGCCTCCAACGTCCCTTGCATTTCTTTCTATTTGCCTATCCACCCCCATTTCTGTGAAAATAAACTTGGTGAAATTTGGAATCAATTTATAAGGTATTACGCGAACGTTGCTTTTTCCAAAGACATCTGCATATATTTTATACAGTCTAAAATAATTTGTATAATTCGTGTTTTCATCAAATCTCAAGAACCATTCTTTATTTATTACAGTCCCACACATGGCAGCTGTTGATGCAAATGAAGTAATCAAATCGATCTGAGGTCGCAAGTGCATATAAACTGTTATATCTTCAAATATATCATGCAATATATGCTTTAAATTTTTTGCCGCTTCTTCCGTCATTCTTGAATGAAGGTGCTCACTGCTTATTATGCAATATTGGCATATATTCCTATAATATTTTACCTCTTCTATAAAAGCTTCAATGACCTTTGCGGCGTGGTTTTTTATATATTCCTTGTCATGATTGCGCATATTGAGCATAGATATCATTTCAAGATCTTTTTCTCGAAGAGCTATAAAAGGCGCATATCTATGCCAAGAGCCCTTGTAAGTTAATGTTTGGGGATACAATATTCCTTCCTTCATTAGTAAATCTCTATTTATATAACAAAACTCCTGAAAGTATGTACTACCTGTTTTTTCTGTTCCAACATGCAATATAAGTTTCATTGTTATATCCATTAATTTACTACAAAAACCACACTACACAGCTCTTTATGATACCCCTCAGGAAAGTCCCGCAGCTCTTCCTTCACCTCATCCTCCAGCAGATAACACTTGTATCCATATTTTCGCATTAAGGCAATATATTCACGCGCGCTGGAATTGGAAATGGTGTGCAACTGTTCCGGGAACAGCTCGCTCAGAATGACAGGAGAACATCGCTCCAGTAGCTGGGCAGCCCCCGCAAACACAAGTGGCTCGGCTCCTTCCACATCGATTTTTATAAAATCGCACGTGCGCTCATTCATGACTTCATCCAAGGTCAAGGTGAGAACTCTCTCCACGTTGAACCCTTCAGATGATGGTGTTCCTATGTGTGTTCCACCAGGGTTATCCGTATTGGCGGCCCACATTATGTCCGTATAGCCACGCTTATCAGATAAGGCGCAGCGATGATATTCTACGATATTGTCGAGATGATTTTCACACACCGAGCGCACAAGATATCTGTAGATGTCCCCCCTCGGCTCAATCGATATGACTTTACCATCCGTACCTACAATGGAGGCTGCCAGCATCGTGAACCAGCCAATGTTCGCACCAATGTCCACAAACGTCTGACCTGGTTTCAGATGCTCTCTCACAAAGCGTGTTTCATGAGGCTCGTAATCATTGATCAGGCAGCCATAGCTGACATACTTGTCGGCCAGATTGAGCCATATCCTGTAATTCTCGAAAATCTCTGCCGCAACCCATTTCTCCCCGAATTCAAGAAGCTTGTTTGTGCGCCTGAATTCCTCGGAGTTCAGCATGGCTTGGCGCAATGCCTCAATATCCGGCAATTGCATGTGATGGCGTATGACCTCCTCATTCTCTGGCTCGCGCCCAAGAATGAAGCGATAGGCATCGATGACATCTTTTCTCTTGACAGACATGCTCCATTCCCTTTCCTTACAGCACACACAAAGTCACATTTTTTATAGAGCATTCATAAATCAAAATTTTTTCATAATAACTGTATATGACCCAAATATACCTGTTTTGTCATCTGGAAATACATCCAAAATTTGGCTTTTTGTCTGAGATGCAAGATTGAACACATACTTTAATGGAAGGCAATGCATTTTCATGCCTTTTTTGTATGACCGAAAATATTCTTCAAGCTTGAATTGATATCCTAGTCCATGAGAATAAATTTGAAAGCATGCAATCCCCCCCTCCTTCAAATTATCAAGCGCACTTTTCAAGATTGCATACTGAACCGGTGGAGGATTATGCTGCAAAGTAATAATGCTGTAAAAAAGATCATACCTTCCTCTAAGACTTTCCATCTCAGTATCTCTTAAAATAAGGCATTGAAAATTTTTTACCCCATTATTTTTTAAATAGTTTTCGCATATTTTAATGTTAGAAGAAGAAACATCTACTGCATACACATAATCAAAATCATTACATAAATGAATGGTGCACCTCCCCACTCCACACCCAAGCTCGAGAACACTTTTTACATTAAATGTTCCAATACACCCTTCAATCAATTTTTTTAAACTATCTACACTATGCCTCCCAGAGATATAAAACTCTCTTAGTCTTTCATCGTTTATATTTTTTATTTTATACTCTTCAAAAGTAAGAACAGACCAATAGGGATCTTCTTTTCCTAACGCTTCCCATTCATTAATCACCAAAGAAAGCAATTTCTTCATTTTATTGTTATCTATAATCACATCTATCTTTTCATCAATATTCGAAAAATCATAGGCACGAATATTATCCACAATTATGTTCTCTGCTATCCTTCTGAACTCATCGCTTGCGAGCATTATTTCTCTAAGCTTGCTAATACTTTCTATTTTCTGATAATTCTCAATAACCTCCTCTGATTCTGGATCTCTACCCAGAATTAGTCTGTATGCATATATTACATCATTCCTTTTCAGCATCTTTCTTCTCCTGTTATTGAGTGCTCAGCTCTTTCAATACTTCTGCCCACTTTGGTGCGATGGCCTCGCGCCGGTATTGTTGTGCGTGCAGCAGGCCTTTTTCGATCAGATCCTGACGACGGTCCCGATTGTGGGGATGGATGACCTTGAGCAGCGCCTCGGCCAGGTTCATGGTGGAGTAAGGATTGAAGTATTCTGCCGCGTCTCCATAGACCTCCCGATGCACGGGAATGTCCGAGGCGACCACCGCTCCCCCGCAAAGCATGGCCTCGATACCACTCAGGTCAAAACCTTCGGCCAGAGACGGACAGACAACGGCTTCTGCACCATTGTACAATACCCGAAGATTAGCCGCTGGCACACGGGAAAGATTGAAAACCTGCCCCCTCTCCTGCCATGGCCGCATGGCTTCCAGAATGCGGTCACAGGCCCAACCAGGCCTGCCCACAATGATTAGCTTCAGGTCGTGATCATCCAGCTTGTGGCGGATGATATCCCACGCCCCAAGCAATTTCATGTGATTTTTGCGAGGCTCAATGGTCGAAACCATCATGATATAGCGAAAATTATCCGCCTTCAAATGCCTTGCATAGAAAGCCGTCTTCTCGCGAGAAAGCAGGAACTTCGGCTCCGTGTCCGGCTCGATGTGTCCTCTGACAATTTCGACAAGGCGTGATCTCTCGGCACGTTCCTCATAGTAATTGTGCGAAACCACATCATGGATCACGTGCGCGCGTCTTTCGGCCTGAGGGAAGATGCGCAGAAGATCTGCTCGTGTAGCTTCCGAGGTGCAGATGAAATGCGCACCTGTACGTACATTATGGCGCAGAGCCCAATAATGCGTGGCTTGATGGCGACTGGTATCTGGAATGGTATGCGGAAGGAAGATGGGGATGGCATCATGATAGCGTACCAGCAGGCGCGTGCCTGCCGTCATGTTGCCGGGATAGGGAGTCTGGGACAGAAAGAAGTGGTATCCCTTCGTATCGATCCATGGATATTTGGCATAGATCCCTCCCCCCATGCCTACCAGATGCATGATGACCCAAGGCGCCTGCAGAACGGCGAACCTGCCCTTGGTGATGGACTTGTATTCCGATGCCGGCAATGTCTTGGAGAAGAGGGTGGACCAGATGAAGTCCTCGAAGCCATTCGGGTCAAGGTGATAGATCTTCTCCTTCAGCCCCAGACGAGCGCGTGCAGCCAGCTCGGTGCGTGTCATGCGCTGCCTGAGCCGATAAACCAAACGCTCCCACCATGACTGGAATGGCCGCTGCTTGTAGGAAACGATGTGGCGCGAAATCTTGTGGATGCGTTTGTGTCGGTACGCATCAGTCGTCCATTTGTCCTCTTTCGGCAAGCCCGGCGCCAGAACACGGCGATAGTGATTGATCAGGCCGGTTACCTGCACATCTTCCACGCCATGCAGCATGCTGTAGATCAGCCTGGTTTCCTGCGGAATACCGGCAAATCCCTCCAGTGCGGGGCGCAACTCCATCAAAACTCTGGTTTGTTCTCGTCTCATTGGGACAACCACTAAAATACGATTTCTTCCAGCCTTCTCTTCCACGTCATTGTATCAAGCGGGGATATCAGGTGTTTCTCCAAGCATTGAATTGGAAAACTTCGAAAAACCGGGATATCTGACAGCAATACACGTGCCCCCACCTTGCATGCTTCCAACGCTGGCAACCCCAGCCCTTCCGCCAAGGAAGGCATTAGCATTGCCTTGGCACCCTTGACAAGGGCCAGCATTTCTCTCTGGGAAAGATTGTTGTGTTCAAATACATATGGCCTTATGGCCTCGCAGCGTTCCAGCATGTCAAGAATGCATTCGTTTTCCCAGCCACGTTTACCTACAATGTGCAAATGAGGAATCTTCTTTCTGCCTTCCTCCACCCATTGCCGCCAGATATGCAGCAGAAGCAGATGATTCTTGCGTGGTTCTATGGTTCCGACGATGACAAAGTAGGGAACGGATGTATCGATGAACGACAGGGAAGAGGCCGGAGGAATGTCTGACGGCAGCCAGTCGACCACGGGAGGTGCGCCCCTGATTGTTTCTGGGGGCTTGTCTGGATGATTGTTCTCGAGCCAGCGCGCAAGGCGCTGACCAGTGTCATGAGAATTGACCAGGAAATCGGGCCGCAGGGAAGCGTATTCATCCAGCATGCGGCGGAAGCGTTGCGTGGCTTCCGGTCGGGAATATTCGGGGTACTCCAGTGGGATGAGGTCATGAATATAGATCAGGGATTGCATGTGCAGCGTATTCTTCAGGAAAGGCAGCAGTCCCGGCACAGTGGCCAGGCCGGAATGTGAGCAGCACACATAGGTGCACTCTTCTCCACCCATTCGGGAAAGCAGCTGTTTCATGAGTGCATGTTTGGGCCTTACCCTGTGCGCCCACGCTTTCCATCGTGACATAAGAGCAGCGGCGGGGATAACGGGGCACTCTTCTCCGAGCCAGCGTGCAGACAGGTTGTTCAGCCATTCAGGCAGCGCAGCTGGATCAAGCGGCGCAAGCGACTGTCCTGTGCGCGCAATTGGCAGCAGACGCTCACCAAAAGCGGCGGAGAGTATCTGCAACACTTGCAAATCGATACGATCGATGCCCGTGGCAAATGGGGCTGCACTGCGCTTGAGAATACGACTGATGTCATAGAGCACCCATGGGGTGCTGATGAGTGAGGGAATGTCGTAGGTGGTCAAGCTCATCGTTTTTTTCCTGCCAACAGAATGCTTTGCAATAGATTGTGATATTTTCTTACCTTCCGTTTGAATTGGGTTGTGCCCGGTCGTTGATGCAGGGCGATGCTTTCTGCCAGTTTTCGAGTTGCCCGCAGAGGTCTTGTCGGATTTCCCTCCCAGACGTAGCGTGGATACCGGATAAGCGCAGCAGCCACCAGTTCATCAATGTTGCGTTCCCAGGTGCGGCGTGGAATGGGGCAGCGGTCTTCTGTCAGGCCCCAGCCCGCATAGAATGGCATGCCGTGGCAGACGACGCGCTTGCCGCGCAACAGGGCATCGAAGCCGGAAAGGGAAGTCATGGTGTGGATGGTGTTGGCGGCCTCGATGCAGGTGATGATGTCTGCGCGGGTTTCCACGTGATCGCAATATTGCAGTGCCCGCCGCAAGTGCAGGCGGCCCTTGCGATTGCGGGCCAGCACGTCCGGGTGCGGCTTGTAGATGATGAAGGCATCCGGTTCCTCGACGCGGGCGGCTTGCAGCAGCGCCAGGTTGGTGCGTACCGCGCCTGCGCCGCGGGTGATGGAGGCATCGTTCTCCACCTGTCCTGGCACCAGCACGACCTTTCTGCCGGCTGCTTTCCGCAACACCTCTCCCGGCAGCGGATGGCGTGGCAGGTTGTACTTGGTCAGGCCGTGCTTCACGATGAATTCACGCAAGGCGCGGGCCTCTTGGAGTTGCTCTTCCGAAAACTCCACGGTTTGCAGCATATGCTCCAGATCGCTGGGCGTGGAGGGGTCGAAATAGATGCCGCGGGTATCGAACACCAGCGACATGGGGGGCACGAAGTCCGATCCCAGGCCGACGGAGCGCAGGAATCCATCCTCCACGCGGACGATAGGGACTTGCAATTCGTCTGCCAGCTCCTGCAGGCGGGCCGGGTCGCGCAAGCCCCACACGGCGATGCGGTCATGAGGGGAAATGCCGGCACGGCGGGCCTGCCGCACGGAGCGCATGAAGCGCACCTGCGTGGCCTCACCGAAAAAGGGGCGCACCATGGCATGCTTCCAGAAGCTGAAGCCGAAGGCGTACACCCGGCCTGACCACGGCTTCTCGCCCAGGCCGGCCCAGAAGCGATGCATCTGCTTCTGCCGGGCAATGTGGCGGGCAACCGTGAAGAAATCCGCTCGCCTGCCGCTGATGGGGTCGATGTAACGCGCATAACGCAGATAGGCCGCGGCCACCAGCTCCTTGAGGCTGCGTTGAGCCTGTCGGCGATTGCATCGTTTTCGATCGTGCGTCAGGCCCCAGCCGGCGTAGAACGGCATGCCGAAGCAGTGCACCTCCTTGCCCAGGATAAGGGCATCAAGGCCCATCTGGGAGGTAACGACGTAGACCTTGTCAAAATGGCGCAGGAGGTCATGCGGGTGCCAGTTCTCGGCAATGTACTTGATGTCCTTCGTGTCCTGCCCACCTGCGAGGCAACCGCGCCGCCTGCCTGCCAGCACATCCGGATGGGTTTTCACGTAGATGGTGGCATCGGGGTTTTCATCCGCTGCATCCCGCAGCATCTGCGCAAAATCACCCTCACTCGCCAGCCCAAGGTGGATGGACGCATCTTTGGCGGTCTGATCCACCACCAGCACGCGCCTTTCACCTTCGGGAAATGCATCTTCGGGCACCGGCAGGCCGCTGTTGTATTTGCTCAGGCCTTCGCGGCGCAGAACTTTGATGACTTTCTCGGCCTGTGTCAGTTCCTCTGTTGTGAATTGCGCGGTGTTGAGCATGTTCTCCAGGTCGGACGGGCAAGTGGCGTCATAGTAGATGCCTGTGCTGTCCGCCACGATGGACAGGGGGCGGGTACCATGCACACCCAGGTCGAATGAACGCAGGAAGCCATCCTCCAGCAGCAGAAAACTGTTGCCGTGCCGCCGTGCCAGAGCCTGGGCGCGTTGTCCGCTGCGCTTGCGCCCCCAGCCCAGCCAGGCACTGCCTGTGGGCGGGTTGGCGAATGGAGGAATGATGATAATTTCTGTATCCAGCAGCGCCTTGAGCCAAGCCTTCTGCCTCCATAGGCCATGCTCGCGCCATGATATGGCCGCCTGCCGGACCGAAGAGGGCATTGTCGATTACCCTTCCAGCAGCTGGGCGCGGCGCAGCCGTTCCATGCCCAGGCCGAACACCGTGCTGATCAAGCCCCATGCCAGCAGATATTCCCTGTCAAGGATCTGCGTAAAATACTCCGGGTAGATGGCATAGCGCAACCATTCTATGGCATGCACCAGCGGGTTCCAGACGAGGATATCACGAAACATCGCGGGCAGATACTCCACCGAAAAGAAAATACCGGATATGAAAAACAGGACACGGGCTATCATGTTGTCGATTGTTCCCCATACCGACCAGAGACTGCGCAGGATCATGCCGGTTACCCCAAGCCCGAAGCCAAGCAGAATGGTAGCCATGATGGCTGCCAGCAATTCTACCGGATGCGCTGGAAAACCGGCCAGCTCCAGCCAGAAAAAACACGTGTAAAACAGCAGAAATGCCAGCAGCTGAAAGGCGCTCTCGAGGCCGGCTCGGGCCAGCATGGTATCCACGGGCCGGATGACGGGATAGCTGAGCAGGGCCCTGTTGGCTTCCAGCGCGGCGGAAACACGAGCGTGCAAAGTTCTATACAAGGTATAGATGAACATGCCTGTGAATATGTAGAAAACGATGCTTTTTCCCACCGGTGCGGGCGCCCCCACGATGTAGTGAATGACGCCAAGGATGGTGGTGCCCCAGATGACCTCCGTTACCACCAGCAGATGCCCGAAGCGGTGCGCCCCCATGCGCAGGGACGATTCACGCAGCAGCAGCGCATACAGGACCCTGAATTGTGTTTTTAGCGCCTCACGGAACGGCAATTTGATGGACTGGATCTGCTCTCCACCCATGACATCATATCCTGTCGCGAATGGATTGAAGCATCAGCACTCCAATTCCCCAGATGAGAGCAAGGGAGATGAATATGAAAACCGTATTGCGGATGCGCTTGGGATATAGTGCTTCGTCGGGCACATAGGGTTGTTCAAAGGTTGCCAGGTAACGCTGCTGGCGATTTGCCAGCAACCGTGCCTGCTCCAGGCCGGAGAGAGCAGTCAGATAAAGTTTCTCGGCAAACTCCCTCTCCACGACAAGCGCTTCATATTCTGAAAGAACATTGCTGAGAGACTGTCCGACATTTTTTCTTGAAGGTGTGGTGCCCAATTTCTCCTTCTCCAGCGCAATCTGCTTCTTCAGGGCATTGACACGGTTTGTCAGGAAAACGACAGAGGGCGCATTGTCAGACAAGAAGCGCCGGGATTCCTCCAGCTTTGCTTTCAGCTTGACCAGCTCCTCTTCCAGCCTGCCAATGATCCCAACCTGCACCTGGGCCTGCTTGGTTGGGTCAAGCTGCTGGTTTTTGTTGCGAAATCCGAGAAAACGCTGGCGTATGTCCCGCAGCTTGGCTTCGGCCTTGGCAACCTCCTCCTTTGCATAACGCACTGCATCCTGTTGGGCGCGCCTGGATATGTCATTGATCATGCGTTCACTTGCATTGATGATGGCATCGGCTATGTCGCGGGCATCGTTCGGGGAAAAGGCAAATACCTTGACCGTGATGATGTTGGAGGTATGATCCAGCCCCACATCCACCATGGACTTCCAGTAATCCAGGAAGCGTTCATCTGAAGTATCGGCTGCGAGCCTTGCATAGAAATCCCGGGACGGCTTCATGTAACGAGGCCGCAGCCTGATCTTTTCATCAATCTCTTTCAGGATATTCCTGCTATGGATGTATTCAACAACCATGTAGGTATCCGTGATCGATGCCCCATTGCCAATACCAAGGGAATTCAGAAAGCTGCTGCCAACGGCCGGGGTGGTAGAGCGCACCGCAAAGCGCACCTTCACGGCATATTGGTCCGCGGCCCAGAATGCATAATACACCCCCACCATGACGGTGGGCAGGACGACCAGCAGCACGAAGGAGATGGCTCTCCAGGGCACCTTGCGGAATTTCCTGTTGTTGGCCTTCTTCGCTTGGGGGGAGGTTATGGCATCTTCTCCCGCAACACGCTTGCGTGCTTCTTGCGGGCGTGGAGCCATGGGAGCCGGAATGACCTTGCTGTTTTTTGCCTGTACCATGCTATACCATGCCCCCAGTATCTTGAAATCAGCCAGATGGTTGCATTGAAAACGAGGCCTAGCAAGCCATGCATGCTGCCGCCCATGTCATTCTACAGAATCTAACGAAAAGATACCGCTTGCGCAACAAGGCCAAGACGATCCTGGATGGTGTCAATTTTGCCTTTCCCAAAGGGAAAAGCATCGCCATTCTCGGGCTTAACGGTGCCGGAAAGTCCACCCTCATCCGCTTGATTGCGGGGGCAGAAGAGCCCACCTCCGGGCGTATTGTGCGATTGAGCCGCATTTCCTGGCCATTGGGCTTTGCCGGCGGCATTGCCGGCAGCATGACCGGCAAGGAAGGCACGCGTTTCGTGGCACGCATCTATGGGCGTGATGTTGAGGAAGTGGAGGATTTCGTTCGCTCCTTTACCGATCTGGGTGAACACTACCTGATGCCGGTGAAAACCTACTCCTCGGGCATGAGGGCGCGCCTGGCTTTCGGCATTTCCATGGCCATCGATTTCGATTGCTATCTCGTGGATGAAATTCTGGCGGTGGGTGATGCGGTCTTTCGCAAGAAATGCGAAGAAGTCTTTACATCCAAGCTGCAAAAATCGGACATGATCATGGTTGCTCACAGCCCGAATCTTCTGCGCAAGTATTGTGATGCTGCAGCCATTCTGCAGGATGCCAAGCTTGTCTTTTATTCTGACCTGGAGGACGGCATAAAAGCCTACAATGAAATGATCAGGCGCAAGCAACAGACAAATGCCTGATTCAGAAACCGGCTTCCCCTTGTGGCGAGCAAGCAAACACCCGCTCATCCGGAGTCACACGTGAAGTATCCTCATCACGTTGCGCTGCCGCAAGCCCCATGATGGCCATGCGCTGCGCATGGTGTTGCCAAAGATCGACGGCTGGTGGGGGTGCCGGTGCAGCGGGTGCTGACCGATGCCGGCTATTGCGGCCACAAGCTGCCCAGCCCGTGGAAGTTCAAGGCCTGTCCCCGCGAAAGCGGGGATCATGTGGACGGCCAGAAGCGACGCATGACCAAG
>JALSGU010000229.1 GCA_026982575.1 Paracoccaceae bacterium
GTGCGCGACCGTGTGGTCGAGGCCTATCAGGAAATTCTGCGGATGCCTGTGTAAATGACCCAGGAAGTTCTTATGGATGTGCTGCGCGAAGCATTGTGGCTGGCGCTGGTGGTTTCAACCCCGGTGCTGGCGGTTGCGTTGCTTGTTGGCCTTGCGATCGGCTTGTTTCAGGCCCTGACATCCGTGCAGGAACTTACCCTGACTTTTGTTCCCAAACTGGGGGCAATCTTAATTGCATTCTGGATGTCGATGGATTTTTCCGGCCAGCTTTTGGTCAGTTTTTTCCACACCCAGATTGTTGCCAGAATAGCAGGAGGATAATATGGAAACCGCTGGATATGTAAGCCTGACCCGACAGGCCGGATTATGGAAAGAAATGCAGACCGTGGCGAATAATATCGCCAATCTTTCCACCACCGGATACCGCCGCGAAGGCGTGGTATTTGCCGAAATGATCAAAGCCCTGCCAACCGAGGGTGGCAATATTGCCATGACAGCCGCGCGGGCGCGGTTTTCCGACCCGTCCCAAGGCGGGCTGACCCAAACCCAGAACCCGTTTGACATGGCCATACAGGGGCGCGGTTATTTTATGCTGGAAACACCGGATGGCAATCGGCTGACCCGCGCCGGTGCCTTTGTGATGAACACCGCCGGTGAATTGGTAAACCCTGATGGGTTGCGGGTGCTTGACCTTGGCGGCGCGCCAATTTTTGTGCCCCCTGATGCAGAACAAATCGCGGTGGCCCAGGACGGGACAGTGTCGGCCAACGGGCGGCCATTAGCCCAGATCGGCATTTTTGATGTCGAAGATCCGAACGCCATGCTGCGTCAGTCCGGCACCGTGTTTGACCCGGGCGAAGAACCGATTCCTGTGGATGATCCCGTGGTTTTGCAGGGTTTTGTCGAAGGTTCCAACGTAAACCCCGTCACTGAAATTGCCCGTATGATCCAGGTGCAGCGCATTTACGAGCTGGGCCAGAAATTTCTTGATAACGAACATGAACGCATCCGCAACGTAACCCGAACCCTTGGTCAACGTGCCTGATAGGAGAATATTATGAACGCTCTGAAAATCGCCGCCACCGGTATGGACGCCCAGCAAATGCGGGTCGAAGTCATCGCCAATAATTTGGCCAATATGAACACCACTGCCTATAATGCACGGCGCGCCGAATTTGCCGATTTGCAGTATCAGCAGGTGCAACAGGCCGGCACGATCAGCGCCTCGACAGGTGCGATGCTGCCGGTTGGTGTGCAGCTTGGTATGGGCGTGCGCCCTGCGGCTGTGATGATGAATGTGCAGCAAGGCGCGCTGGCGCTGACCGGTGGTGATCTTGATATAGCAATTGAGGGGCGCGGTTATATCGAGGTGGCGCTGCCCTCGGGCATTTCGGGGTTTACCCGTGACGGTGCCTTGAAAATGACCGGCGATGGCCAGATTGTTACGGCTGAGGGCTTTGCGATTGTGCCCGATATAACCATTCCCGATGGCACACGGTCGATTTCCATCAATGCCGAGGGCGAGGTTTACGCCTATTTCAACGACCAAGTAGAGGCCGAATTACTGGGCCAGATCACCCTTGCCAGTTTCACCAACGAGGCCGGGCTGGAGGCGATGGGCAGCAATGTCTATATTGAAACCGCAGCTTCGGGAGCGGCGCAGGTCGGTGCTGCGGGCACGGATGGGCGCGGCACGTTCAGGCAGGGCTATCTTGAAGGATCATCCGTGGATGCGGTGCGCGAAATCACGCAATTGATCGAGGCCCAGCGTGGCTATGAGCTGAACGCCAAAGTTATCACCGCCGCTGACCAGATGCTTGGCGCAACCACGCAGATTCGCTGATGAAAACGCTGGTTTTTATATTCTGGTGTCTGGCGGGGCCGCTGGTGGCGCAAACGGTTGTGGCGGCACAAGCCATCCGCAGCCAGACGATTATTACCGGTGAAATGGTGGGGCTGTTGCCCGATCAAACGCTTGGCGCATTTACGGATATGGCGGCAACAATCGGGCTGGAAGCACGGGTTAATATCTACCCCGGCCGCCCGATTATGCTGTCCGAACTGGGCCGGCCGGCCATTTTGGAACGTAACCAGCAGGTAGTTATGGTGTTTATCAGTGGCGGTCTTAGCATCACATCCGAGGGCCGCGTGCTGGACCGCGCCGGCATTGGCGAACGAGTGCGGGTGATGAACCTTGCATCAAAATCAATTGTTTTTGGCACGGTCACCGCAGATGGCCGGATTGAAGTGGGATCATGATGAATAAAATACTATCTATTTTAATGCTTTTTGTGCTTTCGGGCTGTTTGGGCCGGTTAGATGATATTGGCCGCGCACCTGCGTTTACTGATATGGACGGGGGCGTAACGGCGGGCATTTCCCCGCAACGGGCGGCGATGGCATCGCAACCGCCAACCATGCGCCGTGAATTTTATGAACAAGGGTCGTTGTGGCGTTCCGGCCCGACATCTTTATTCGGGGATCGCCGTGCTGCGCGGCTGGGTGACATTTTAACGGTGATTATTGATATTAACGACAAAGCCCAGTTGCAAAACTCCACCACACGATCCCGCTCTGCTGGGGAAGATCTGGCAATTGCTGAGTTGTTGGGCCTGCCAAACCTGCTGGAAACCGAAATTTTTGGCGACGGTAATCTTGACCCTGCGATCGCCATGAGCTCATCCTCGGTCACCGATGGTTCTGGCACTGTGCGGCGCAATGAAACCGTCATGCTGCGCATTGCCGCCACGGTGGTCGAGGTTTTGCCAAATGGCCATCTGGTGGTGCGCGGCACGCAAGAAGTGCGGGTGAATTATGAATTGCGCGACCTGCAAGTCGCCGGAATTATCCGGCCCGAGGATATTTCGCGCCAAAACACCATCAGTTACGACAAAATGGCAGGCGCGCGCATTTTGTATGGCGGGCGGGGGCAAATATCGGATGCACAACAGCCGCGTTACGGCCAACAAATTTTCGAAGTTCTGGCACCATTCTAGGGGAAAATCATGGGAAAGCTTATTCCGGTAATTTTAATACTGCTGGGTGCAGGTGGCGGGGTTGGCGCAGGCCTGATGCTGCGCCCCGCCGCAGAGGTTGTAACCGCCGAGGCTGAAACCCCGGCAAAAGAGGGGCAGAATGCGGGGTATTCCGATGAATCCGCCCCGGAAAATGATGGATATAATACCGAAGGTGCCGCTGGCGAAGATGAATATAGCGGCGATAAAGACAAAGGCGGTTATGATGCAATTGAATATATTGCGCTCCGGCGTCAGATGATTGTGCCTTTGGTCGAGGGGGATCGGGTTGGCGCATTGATGGTTCTGTCGTTGTCCATCCAGGCAACTGGCGGCAATATAGAACTGATTTATGAGCGCGAACCAAAACTGCGGGATGAATTTTTACAAGTACTGTTCCGGCACGCGAATACTGGCGGGTTCGATGGCGCATTTACATCGGGCGAAGCCATGTCGGACCTGAAATCCGCGCTGGGTGCCGCCGCGCGGGAGGTATTGGGAGAAGTCTCGCAGCAAGTATTGGTGACAGAAATCCTGCGGCAGGAAATTTGAGCCTTATTCGTCAATAAGCCCAAGTTCCAGCAAGCTGGTTTCCAGCGCATCAAAGCTTTGGGGCGAAAAATGCCCGAATCCCTGCAACCACTGGCTGCTGGCGCTTAGACCTTCGGGTTCCAGCCGGCATATTTTTTCGCGACCCTGTTTGATTTGGCAAATTAACCCCGCACGTTCCAGAATATGCAAATGCTTGGAAACCATCGCCATGCTTATTGCATAAGGTTCCGCCACTTGTTTGACGGTTTGGTCACCCTCCAGTAATTGCGCCAGAATGGCACGGCGGGTAGGGTCGGACAGGGCCGAAAACAGGGTATCAAGCAAATTTTCAGCATTATCAACCATTCGGTTGACTATCATTTTGATGCAGCAAAGGTCAACCATGCGGTTAAGTTTAATTGCAGGGGATTCGAAAAGTTTTTTTGGAACTGCCCTATGTCAAGGTGTTGCATGGTGGAATAGCAACGCTTTATCAAGTGGTTATGATGATTTTGGCGCTTGGTTGAATTTCTTGACACCCCTTTGCTGGCCCCATATGTTGCGCTCGAATGCTTAAGGGCATTCCGTTTAACGTTTTTGGGGGCAAAGGCATCATGTCTGACGATCTTGACCCGAAAAAGCTGGCACAGCTGGGCGATAAAATCGCTGCAGCAACAGGGCCAAAGGAACGGAAAGCCCATACAAGTGAAAAGTTCACCGGTGCCAGTCAGGCTTGGCAGATGGTAATAGAATTGACAGTCGGTATGGGTATCGGCGTGTTGATCGGATTTGGTCTGGACTATTTAACAGGGCTCCAACCCCTGTTTACGGTAATATTTTCGTTGTTGGGGTTCGGGGCCGGGGTGCGTGTTATGATGCAAACCGCCAAAGCCCAGCAAGATGCAAATGAGGCGAGAGCCTTGCGACAGAAAACCGGCGAGAAATCGCCAAACAAGAGGTAAGAAAATTGGCAGAAGATGTCGTAAAAGAATCTCCTTTTAACATCCATCCGATGGATCAATTCGTTACCAAGCCCTTGTTCGGGGATGCTGATGTAAATATCAACGAGGTGATGGCTACCCTTCAGTGGTATACCCCGACCAATGTAACGCTTTGGTCCGGTCTTACTGTGTTGGTTATTGCGGTTCTGTTTATTTTCGGCACCCGTGGCCGCGCCATTGTGCCAACCCGCACCCAATCGGTTGTTGAAATTATCTATGGTTTTATCCGTAGCATGATCGTTGATATTGCCGGCGAAGACGGTTTGAAATTCTTCCCTTATATCATGACGCTATTCCTGTTTATCCTGTTTGCCAATGTTCTGGGCCTGTTACCCATGAGCTTTACCGTAACATCGCAAATCGCGGTCACCGGTGTTCTGGCCATGGCGGTATTTTTAGCGGTTACCGTGATTGGCTTTATCAGACACGGTTTCGGATTTCTAAAGCTGTTCTGGGTTGCCGAGGCGCCGTTGGCGCTACGCCCCATTCTGGCATTTGTTGAAATCATCTCGTATTTTGTCCGCCCGGTCAGCCATTCTATCCGGCTTGCAGGCAACATGATGGCCGGCCATGCGGTGATCAAGGTTTTTGCCGGTTTTGCCGGCGCGCTTGGTGTCGGATCGGTTGTGCCGATTTTGGCCATCACCGCGGTCTACGGGCTAGAGATGCTGGTGGTTACCATCCAGGCATATGTATTTACGGTTCTGACAATTGTTTACCTGAAAGATGCGCTGCATCCCGGGCATTAAACAAAGCAGAAATTTATTCCAGCCATTCTTACGAAGGAGAAACAAAATGGCAATTGAAGGTGATATCGCACAAATGGGCGCACTGATCGGTGCGGGCCTTGCAACCATCGGCATGGGTGGCGCAGCCATCGGTGTGGGTAATGTTGTGGGCAGCTTCCTGTCGGGTGCATTGCGCAATCCTGCCGCCGCTGGCGGTCAGACTGCAACCATGTTCATCGGTATTGCGTTTGCAGAAGCACTGGGGATTTTCTCGTTCCTTGTTGCCTTGCTGCTGATGTACGCACAATAAGCTATTTGATCAGGTGGCCCGAAACGGGCCACCATTAGATTGAAGGGGGTGCCAATGCGCACCCCGATAGCTTACGGAGAAGGCCATGGCCAATCATATCGAAAACGGCGCAGCGGAATCCGTTGCCGAGGCAGGGCAGGAGGTCGCTCAGGTAACCCAGGAGGTTACCCGGGCTGCCGAAGTTCTTTCCAAATACTACGAGGGTATGCCTCAGCTGGATCTAAACGCGTTTCCCAACCAGATTTTCTGGATGGTTACCGCGTTGGTGATGATCTATTTCATCATTTCCAAAATCGCTTTCCCTCGAATTAGCGGAGTTCTTGAGGAACGCCACGATACGATCAGCGGATATATCGCAGAGGCCGCAGATTTCAAAGCTCAGGCGGAACAAGCCGAGGCTGATTATAATGCGGCACTGGCCGATGCCCGTAGCGAAGCCATGCGCATCGCTGCGGAAACCAAGGTCGAAATTCAAAAAGATCTGGATAAGGCCATTGCCAAAGCCGACGCAGAAATTGCTGCAAAATCGGCTGAATCCGAAGCAGCGATTTCGGCCATCCGTGACAGCGCCGTTGAAAATGTGCGCGAGGTTGCATCTGACACGACTGCGGCAATAATTGCGGCATTGATGCCATCGACAAGCGATGAAAAAGCGATCAAATCGGCAATCACCAGCCGTATGAAAGGGTAGAATTATGAAAAACCTACATAAACTTTCCTTTGCTGCGGCTTTGCTTTCGGCCTCGCCTGCAATGTCGGCCGAAGTCGGGTTTTTCTCTTTGGACAATACCGATTTTGTTGTTCTGATTGCTTTTGTTATCTTTATCGGCGTGCTGCTGTATTTCGGAATTCCGAAACTGATCGGTAAAATGCTGGATGATCGGGCAGAAGCAATTAAAACCGAAATTGACGAAGCCCGTGCTTTGCAAGAAGAAGCCAAAACAATTCTGGCTTCGTATGAACGCAAACGCAAAGAGGTTGCGGAGCATTCTGAAAACATTATCACTCAAGCCAAAGAAGAAGCCCAGCTTGCGGCGGATGCTGCAAAAGAGGCTCTTAAGGCGACCATTGCGCGGCGGCTACAGGCGGCTACAGACCAGATCCAGTCAGCACAGGATGCTGCGGTGCGCGAGGTCAAGGACAAGGCTGTCACTATCGCGATTGCGGCGGCCGGCGATGTGATTGCCGCGAACATGGCGGCCAAAGATGGCAATGCATTGATTGATGCGGCCATCAAGGATGTTGGCGCAAAGCTGCATTAAATAAACAGGCTCAATAAATAATGACAAAACCCGGCACAAGGCCGGGTTTTGTCATTTGCAGGCTATGCGGCGTTGCCCCGTAGGCTTGGCCTCATTTTGTTCGGCCAAAAAAAAACGGGGCCGCACAAGGCAGCCCCGTTTGTAATGCAGGATTTGAATTACCGGTTCGGAGTGATGAAAATTTCAACCCGACGGTTTTGTTGGCGACCATTGACCGTAGCGTTTGAGGCAACCGGCTGGTTTTCCCCAAGCCCGTAAGCGCGAATACGGTTGCTGCTGACCCCGTTATTAACCAGAACAGACCGAACGCTTATGGCACGGCGTTCAGACAGGCCTTGGTTATAGGCTGCCTGACCGGTCGAATCCGTGTGGCCGACCACTTCGATTGTGGTGTTCGGATATTGCTGGATGTTTGCGGAAAGCGCACGCAAAGACTGCACAAAGCCGGGTTTTAGCCGGGCACTGTCAACCGGAAATGTAATTGCTTCGGGCAGAGTCACGATAAGCTGGCTGCCGGTGTTAACGATTGAAACACCGCTGCCGCCCATTTGTTGGCGCAAAGCGGCCTCTTGGCGATCAAGATCATCGCCGATTGCACCACCGATGCCAGCGCCGATCAACCCGCCGATGACTGCGCCACGGGTGTCGTTTCCGGCAACTGCGGCACCAATTGCGGCGCCGATGCCGCCACCCAGCAAAGCGCCGGTTCCGGTGTTGTTTGTGGTGCCGTCGGGGTTGGTACAAGCCGCAAGGCCAAGCCCTGCGATCAATACGAATGCGGTAGATTTTCTTACGATAGCCATGGAAATACCTCGTTCCTTTGAAATGTTTTGGCGGTATTGCTATCTTAGACCCGAGAAACCCGATGCGGACAAGTAAATGCGGGTTACAGTTTCGTTACCTGTCCAAAACGGCAAGGATTTGCCGATTATCCGGCTTTACTGTCATATATCGCGGCTTCGCGGGCCAATAATGCCCGTTTTACGGGCAAGCCCCAGTGGTATCCGCCCAATGCACCGGATTTTCGCAACACCCGGTGGCAGGGAATCAGCCAGCTAACCGGATTGCGCCCAACGGCGGTGCCAACCGCGCGGCTGGCCTTCGGGTTGCCGATAACCCGCGCAATTTCGGAATAGGTTGAAACCTGTCCTGCCGGTATCCGCAGCAATGCTTCCCAGACATTGATTTGCAAGGGTGACCCGATCATCAGTAATTTGGCCTCGCCCTTGCCGGTGATTGCGGCATCGACCCATGGCTGCAATTTTTCGGGGGCCTTGATAAATTCTGCCTGTGGCCAGCGGCCAAACAGATCCTCCATCGCGGCGGCGTCGCCAATGCCGTCGGAAAACGCCAATCCGCAAATGCCGCGCGGGGTTCCGCTGGCCAGCAAGCGGCCATATGGCGATGCAAACCAGCCATAGAAAATGGTTAAACCTTTGCCTTTGCGGGCATATTCGCCGGGGCTCATGGCCTCCCAGTTGATAAACAGATCATGCAATCGCGAAGGGCCGGAAAGGCCGGTTTCATGGGCGGTATCCAAAACCGAAAACCGGTTGTCCAGCAACCCGCGCGCCATGTCCAATGTCAGATATTGCAGGTATTTTTTCGGGCTTATGCCTGTCCATTTGCTGAATACCCGTTGGAAATGGGCGGGTGACAGGCCCACGGCTGCCGAGATCTGTTCAAGGTTTGGCTGATCATTGGCGTGTTCATCAATAAACGCAATTGCGCGGCTGATCAGGGCATAATGATAGGGGTCTGTGGTTGAAATCCGGTTCATGGGATTACCATAGGCGGGCGTAAAGATTTCGCCACCCGTTTCTTGCTTATTGGCTTGATTTTATTCAAGCCGTTATGGCATTAACCCATATGCAAAAACAGCTTGGCTATACGACAATTCATGAAATTTTCAGCCGGTTTCGCAACAGCGAACCCGAGCCAAAAGGCGAGCTGGACCATGTTAATGTCTATACATTGGTTGTTGCGGTTGCGCTATCGGCGCAGGCCACCGACAAGGGTGTAAACCTTGCCACCAAGGCATTGTTCAAAATCGCCGACACCCCGCAAAAAATGCTGGATCTTGGCGAGGAACGATTGATTGAGCATATCAAAACCATCGGTCTGTTCCGCAACAAGGCCAAAAATGTCATCAAGCTTAGCCAGATGTTGGTGGATGATTATAACGGCCAAGTGCCCAGCAGCCGCGCGGCGCTGGTATCTTTGCCGGGCGTGGGTCGTAAAACCGCCAATGTGGTGCTGAACATGTGGTTCAAAATGCCGGCCCAAGCGGTCGATACCCATATTTTCCGGTTTGGCAACCGCACCGGCGTGGCGCCCGGAAAAACTGTCGAAATCGTCGAGCGCGCCATTGAAGACCATATTCCTGCCGAATTTCAACATCATGCTCATCACTGGATGATTCTGCATGGTCGATACGTATGCAAAGCCCGTAAACCGGTTTGCACCAATTGCATAATCGCCGATCTGTGCGATTCCGAGGAGAAGACCCTATGAATAAACCCATTAAAGTTGTCGGTATCGGCAATGCCATGGTGGATATCCTGTCCCATATCGAAGACGGATTTCTGACCGAACACGGCATTGAAAAAGGCATCATGACGCTTGTGGACCGTGACCGTGCCAGTGTTCTTTACAGCCATATCGGGCCAAGCATGGAAATCTCGGGGGGGTCTGCTGCCAATACCATTGCCGGTCTGGCGTCTTTGGGGGTGGAAACAGCCTATGTCGGCAAGGTCAAAGACGACCAGCTGGGCGAGATTTTTGCCCATGATCTGCGCGCACAAGGTGCGATGTATGAAACTCCGCTGGCACCTGCGGATCATACCGCCGAAACCGGCCGTTGCACGGTGATGGTCAGCCCTGACCATGAGCGCACCATGAATACCTATCTGGGCGTGTCGGAATTTCTAATGGCTGATGATATTGACACAGACCAAATGGCCAATACTGACTGGATATATCTTGAGGGTTACCGTTTTGACGGCCCCGACAGCGTGGCGGCTTTTGCCAAAGCCATTAAGGCCTGCAAAGCCGCCGGTGGCAAGGTGTCGCTTACCTTGTCCGATCCGTTTTGTGTTGAACGTCACCGCGCCGCGTTTCGGACCATGATCAAGGATCATGTTGATCTGTTGTTTTGCAATGAGCACGAAATGCGCGCCATGTACGAAACCGGTGACCTGAGCGTGGCCTTGCGTATTGCCGCCGCCGAGATCGAAACCGTAGCCTGCACCGTGGGTGCGGATGGGGCCTATATCTGGCAGGACGGTCAGGAATATCACGCCTTGGCCACCGATGTTAAGATTATCGATGTGACCGGCGCCGGTGATCTGTTTGCCTCGGGGTATTTGTTCGGGGTTGTTTCGGGGCGAGGTCCGTTAACCTGTGGCCAGATGGGCTGTGTGGCTGCTGGCGAAATCATTTCCCATATCGGCGCGCGCCCCAAGGCGGATTTGACCGAATTATTCAAACAACATAATCTGCTTTAGGAGGCTGGCATGGCATATGAATACGACAGCGAAAATATTTTTGCCAAAATCCTGCGTGGCGAAATCCCCAATAATACCGTGATGGAAACCGAACATTGTCTGGCCTTTCACGATATTAACCCAAACGCTCCGCACCATATTCTGATAATTCCCAAAGGTCCGTATGTGAACTTTGATCATTTTGGTGCAGAAGCATCCGATGCTGAGTTGGCTGATTTCAGCCGCACCCTTGCCAAAATTGCTAAAAAACTGGGCGTCGATCCGGCCAGTGGCGATGGTTATCGGTTGGTCGCAAATTCAGGCAAAAACGCCATTCAAGACGTTTTTCATATGCACGTGCATCTTTTGGCGGGCCGCCCGCTGGGGCGCATGTTGCAACAGGCTTGAAACCGGCGTCATAATATTGCCAAATGGCATAAGCAAATTTAAGGAAATCCCATGACCATTGACGCCCCCGAAACCGAAGAAGTAACCGTTACAAAAGTAAAATGTGATGGCAATGGCGACCATCCGCGTGTCTGGCTGATTATTCCGCGCGATACCGGATTCGTTGAATGCGGCTATTGCGACAAAAAATTCGTTTTGAAAAAATAGCATGGCATTTGGCAAAGGGCATCATCTGCACCTGATTGACGGCTCGGGGTTTATTTTTCGCGCCTATCACGCATTGCCGCCGCTGACGCGCAAATCCGACGGGTTTCCGGTGGGCGCGGTTTCCGGTTTTTGCAACATGCTGTTCAAATTTGTCGAGGATAGCAAAGGCGCTGATGCCCCGACCCATGTGGCAGTGATTTTTGACCACAAAGGCAAAACATTCCGGTCGGATATTTACCCAAAATACAAAGCCAACCGTCCCCCCGCGCCCGAGGATTTAGTGCCGCAATTCCCGATCATTCGCGATGCAACGCGGGCGTTCAATTTGCCATGCGTTGAAATGCAGGGGTTCGAGGCCGACGATATTATCGCCACCTATGCCATTCAGGCCCGTGATCTGGGCGCAAAGGTAACGGTGATTTCCAGCGACAAAGACCTGATGCAACTGGTGGGCGGCGGGGTTAACATGCTTGACCCGATGAAAAGCCGTCATATCGGCATTGAGCAGGTCGAGGAAAAATTCGGCGTGGGGCCGGACCGCGTGATTGATGTGCAATCCTTGGCAGGAGATTCGGTTGATAACATTCCGGGCGCGCCCGGGATCGGCATTAAAACCGCGGCGCTGTTGATCAACGAATATGGCGATCTGGACAGCCTGCTGGAACGCGCCGGTGAAATCAAACAACCCAAACGCCGCCAGACCCTGATTGATAACGCTGACCAAATTCGCACCTCGCGTGAATTGGTAACCCTGCGGCTGGATGTGCCGGTGGTTGAGGCATTTGATGATTTTGAGCTGCACGATCCGGTGGCGGATGACATATTGGCGTTTCTGTCGGAAATGGAATTTCGCAGCCTGACCCAGCGTGTCGCTGCCAAGCTGGGCGCGCCGGTGCCGGCGTTTGAGCAACCCGCCACCAGCGGGGGATCGACCCCCACCGATGGCGGCGCGGAAATTGCCGCGCTTACCGCCCCGATTGATGCCAGCAAATATGAAATGGTTTCGGATGCTGACGCATTGCAAAAATGGGTCGATAAAATATACGGGCGCGGCTATGTGGCGTTTGACACCGAAACCACCGGCCTGAATGAAATGCGGGTTGATCTGGTTGGAATTTCGCTTTGTGTTGAACCCGGCGAGGCTTGTTATATTCCGATGGCCCATGTGGCCGGTGCCGGTGATCTGCTGGGCGCGACCGCGCGGGTTGACGGACAAATGACCGTGGATGCGGTGCTGGAAATTTTACGACCGGTGCTTGAGGATGCGTCGATACTGAAAATCGGGCAGAACATGAAATACGACATGAAAATCATGCGCCGATACGGGGTGGGTATTGCCCCGATCGATGACACGATGCTGATGTCATACGCATTAAATGGCGGGGTGCATCGCCATGGTATGGATGTGCTGTCGGACAGATATCTGGACCACAAGCCGATCCCGATTAAAACCCTGATTGGCACCGGAAAATCGCAAATTACTTTTGATCAGGTGCCGCTTGTTGATGCCGTGCCTTATGCGGCCGAGGACGCGGACATCACCCTGCGCCTGTCCAAACTGTTCAAACCGCGCTTGTCCGCGGAAAAACTGACCACCGTGTATGAAACACTGGAACGGCCACTGGTGCCGGTATTGGCCGAAATGGAAATGGCCGGTATCAAGGTCGACCGGCAGCACCTTTCAAAAATGTCCAATAATTTTGCCCAGAAAATGGCGGGGTTGGAGGCCGAGATTCATCAGCTGGCAGGGCGCAAATTCAATGTGGCCTCGCCCAAACAGCTGGGTGAAATATTATTTGATGAAATGTCGCTTGAGGGTGGCAAAAAAGGTAAAACCGGCGCCTATGGCACCGGCGCCGATATTCTGGAAGATCTGGCCGTTGAGGGCCATGATCTGCCCGCCCGTGTGCTGGATTGGCGCGGTATGGCCAAGCTGAAATC
>JALSGU010000230.1 GCA_026982575.1 Paracoccaceae bacterium
GCCATTTCAACAACTTTTAATCCACCCTCGACCACATCATAAATTGCCAGTTCGGTAATAATCCGGTCAACCACGCCAGCGCCGGTCAGGGGCAGGGTGCATTGTTTTAACAGCTTGCTTTTGCCGTGTTTGTTCACTTGGTCCATCACGACAATAACCCGTTTGACCCCCGCCACCAGATCCATGGCGCCGCCCATGCCTTTGACCAGTTTGCCGGGGATCATCCAGTTGGCCAGATCGCCTTTTTCATCCACCTCCATCGCGCCTAGAATGGCCATATCGATATGGCCGCCACGGATCATTGAAAAACTGTCCGCCGATGAAAAATACGAGGTCCGGTCAAGTTCGGTAATGGTTTGTTTGCCGGCATTGATCAGGTCTGCGTCTACCTCGTCCTCGGTCGGAAAAGGCCCCATGCCCAGCATGCCGTTTTCCGATTGCAACGTCACATCGATGCCATCCGGAATATGGTTGCTAACCAAGGTCGGAATGCCGATCCCCAGATTGACATACATGCCGTCTTGCAGTTCCAGCGCTGCTTTTGCAGCCATTTGATTGCGGTCCCATGCCATGATGTTTCCCCTTATGCTGCGCGCGTTGTGCGGTTTTCGATATGTTTTTCGGCGGTGCTTAGGATCAGCCGGTTCACAAATATGCCTGGTGTATGAATTAGATCAGGATCAAGCGACCCGACCGGCACGATTTCTTCAACCTCGGCCACGCAAATCTTGCCACAGGTCGCGGCATTCGGGTTGAAATTGCGCGCGGTTTTGCGATAAACCAGATTGCCCTGCGCGTCGCCTTTCCATGCCTTAATCAAGGAAAGGTCGGCAAAAATGCCTTCTTCCATGATATAGGTCTCGCCATTAAAATCCTTGTGGTCCTTGCCCTCGGCTATCACCGTGCCAACGCCGGTTTTGGTGTAAAACCCGGGGATACCCGCACCACCTGCGCGCATACGTTCGGCCAAAGTGCCTTGCGGGGTGAATTCCAGCTCCAGCTCGCCCGAAAGATATTGCCGCATGAATTCGGCGTTTTCACCCACATAGCTGGAGATCATCTTTTTGATTTGTCGGGTTTCCAGCAAAAGGCCAAGCCCGATACCGTCAACACCGGCGTTATTGCTGGCCACAGTCAGGTTTTTGGCGCCATTGCGCTGGATGGCTTCGATCAGGTCATTTGGCATGCCACACAGCCCGAAACCCCCTGCGGCGATTTTCATGCCGTCAAATAAAATACCGTTCAGCGCGGCATCGGCACTGTCATAGATTTTGCCCATTTTGGCCTCCATTGGTTGGGGCGTTTATCGCGGGGTTTCAGGCCGCAAGTCAAGGCGTGTCGCGCCAGTCATTACGGTTCAACCGATAAAGAACATGCCGCAAAAGCGGGCTGTCAGGTTCCAGCAACGGGTGGTCAAAATCATCAGCGGGGTCATGGGCCATGCCAAGCCGTGCCATTAGCCCGCTTGAACGGGTGTTGGATACACTGGTGAAAGATACGATTTCGTCCAGCGCCAATTCTGCAAACCCCCACTTTAGGCAAACCAACGCCGCCTCCTGCGCGTAACCTTTACCCCATGCATTGGCCTCCAGCCGCCAGCCTATTTCAACACAGGGAGAGGCCGGTGTTGGGTATGAGGGGATGGTCAGGCCGGTAAACCCGATAAGTTGACTGGTTTCGCGGGCTTCCAATGCAAAAAGGCCAAAGCCGTGATCGTGCCAATGCCTGGTGCTGCGCTGCATATGCGCTTCGGTTTGAGAGCGGGTCATCGTATCGGGGAAATGCGCCATCACCTTCGGGTCAGCGTTGATTTGAGCCATTTTGCCGGTATCTTGCAGCGCCAGTGGCCGGAGGTTAAG
>JALSGU010000231.1 GCA_026982575.1 Paracoccaceae bacterium
TGATAAAATATGGGCAAAAGAGCTACAAACCCTTCTAACAGAGTCAAACAAAATGGTAAAAGATTATAAGGAGGAGGGAAAAGCCTCTCTCTCCAAAGAGATAAGAGATAAAATCATCAAAAAATATTACAGTAGTCGTCAAAAAATAAAAAGATAAAGAAGAGGAGTTTGAGATTTAGGTAAGATTACCTTGTGAAAAAAAGCAAACTCCAAAAGAATAGTAACAAATTAGAGCTGAGAATCAAAGAGAATACAGGGTGGAATAAAGCAAGAGTATTCATAATAGTAGGATTGATAATATCAATAATAAGATTGGGGAGAGTAAACCTAAAAAAGATAGCAACAAAAATTAATCCAAATGAGAATATAGAGGTAAATTATAGAAGGTTAAGTCGATTTTTTCAGAAGTTTAACTTTGAGAAAAGAATAATGGCAAGATTAATGTCAAGTTTTTTACCTGATGAGCGATGGGTACTAACAATGGACAGAACAAATTGGAAGTTCGGGCAAGTACATATTAATATTTTGATGTTAGCCGTCGCGTATAAAGGAATAGCAATTCCTATAGTATGGTATCTTCTACCAAAGGAGAGAAAAAGAGGTAATTCAAACTATAAAGATAAAATACGTATTATCAAGAAATTTATCAATATATTTGGTGTAGAAAAAATAGAAGTATTAGTAGCTGATAGGGAGTTTATAGGTAAAGTATGGTTTAAATGGTTAAAGAAGAGAAAAGTTCCTTTTGCCATCCGTATCAAAGAGGGACATAGAGTTAAAATTGGACGAGGAGAAGTAGAAGTGAAAGAGTTATTTGGTACATTAAATCTTAATGAACAAGCCTATTATCGTACAAGAAAAACGATTTATGGTTATCAATACCTCTCTCTAGTTGCCATAAAATTAAAAGATGAATACCTTATTTTAGCTACAAATATTGAACAGGAAAAAGCACTAGGTTTTTATAAACAAAGATGGGAAATAGAAACACTTTTTTCTGCTTATAAAATAAGAGGTTTTAATCTAGAAGAGACTCACCTTTGTGAGAACAAAAAAATTGACTCTATGATTGCTATTTTGAGTTTAGCTTTTGTTTGGTGTCATACTATTGGAGAGTGGCTTAATGATAAAAAACCCATTAAAACCCTAAAACATGGGCGTAAGGCTAAAAGCCTTTTTCTTTATGGATTTGAATATTTAGATGAAATATTCTCCAATTATGATGTTAGAACTAAGGAAATTAATCAGGCTATTGAGCTTTTTGATATTGGAAAATTTAAAAAATGACGACTACTGTAAATTTCTCTCTTCTTTTTTCTTTACCTCATCAAATATTAATAGACCCATAGCCTAAAGTAATAGGGCTTAAAATGGCTACTACACACTTTTAACTATTTTTAATCTATTTGTTAGTATTATTAATAAAATACTTCAAAGGAATTATCATGTTAGTAAGAAGACAAACATCAATCAAAGTTGACCCCATAGCGTGGGATAAGGCAAAAGAGATATTTAAAGAGTACAATTTAACGGTAACTGATGCTATTAATATTTTTTTAAATAAAGTACGCTTAGAGGGTGGTTTACCCTTTGATATGAAAGTACCAAGCCAAAGGCTACAAAGTGCCATAGAAGAGGTTAAAAAGGGTAATACGGTTCATTATGATAGTGTTGAAGATATGATGAAAGATTTAAAAGCATGAAGTTTAAATTGTCTCGTGCAAACAGTTTTAAAAGAAGTTTCAAGAAAATTAAATTAACAGATGATGAAGAGTTAAATTATATTGAGATTATTTATAACTTACTAAATGATGAACCATTAGAAACCAAATACAAAGAC
>JALSGU010000232.1 GCA_026982575.1 Paracoccaceae bacterium
CCAAAAGCGGTGGACGAGGAAATCATGGCCTTGCTGGGCGATGCGGCTGTGACCTTTCAGGTGGTTTTGACCAAAATCGATAAACCCTCCAAGGGGGATTATTCTGCTGTTCTGGCCAAAACCCAAAAGGTTTTGCAAAAATACCCTGCGGCTTATCCTGAAATTATCGCCACCAGTTCCGATAAAAACATCGGTCTGGATATTTTACGAACAACCATTGCCACCATGGAATAACCCGTTAAGTTTAAGTATGGAAAAATCAACCGCCATGAACCGTGACTGGATCGCCACCGCGCGCACATTATCCGAGGCCCTGCCGTTTTTGCAGCGTTACGATGGTGCCACGGTTGTGATCAAATTTGGCGGCCATGCCATGGGCGACGATGCCGCCATGGAACGGTTCGCGCGCGATATTGTGTTGATGAAACAATGCAATCTGCACCCCGTGATTGTGCATGGCGGCGGCCCGATGATCAATGAAATGCTGAAAAAACAGGGTGTTATCAGCACCTTCAAAAACGGCAAACGGGTGACGGATGCGGCCACCATGGAAGTGGTTGAAATGGTGCTTTCGGGGTCGGTCAACAAACGGATTGTGCAAGCCATCAACCAGCAGGGCGGCAAGGCTGTGGGCCTGTCGGGCAAAGATGCGCGGCTGATCACCTGTGATATTGCCGACGGGGATCTGGGGCTGGTGGGCGTGCCTGCCGATATCGACCCCTCGATCATCAAGACCTTTCAAGACAGCGATTTTATTCCGGTGATTGCCCCGATTGGCGTTGGCCGCAAGGGCGAGACCCTGAACATTAACGGCGATACCGTTGCGGGGGCTTTGGCCGCTGCATTAAAGGCCGACCGGCTGTTATTGCTGACCGATGTGGCAGGGGTCAAGGATGCCGATGGCGATGTGGTGACCGAACTGACGCCTGACACGGTGCGCAAACTTACCACAGATGGCGTGATTGCCGGTGGCATGATCCCCAAAACCGAAACCGCGCTTGATGCCATTGATGGCGGGGTTCGGGCCGTGGTTATTCTGGACGGGCGCGCGCCCCATGCCTGTTTGCTGGAACTGTTTACGCCCCACGGGGCCGGAACCCTTATTCGGGCATAAACGGTGCGT
This sequence comes from Paracoccaceae bacterium, assembly GCA_026982575.1. Taxonomy (GTDB): domain Bacteria; phylum Pseudomonadota; class Alphaproteobacteria; order Rhodobacterales; family Rhodobacteraceae; genus UBA3077. The sequence goes on from JALSGU010000232.1 coordinate 1,124, forward strand.
GGAAACCACGCACCCTACGGGTTTGCTGCCTACATTCAGTATCACGAATATATATCGGAATTGTGACTTGAATTTGCAGCGTTGAGTTGTCAAATGTCATCCATGGAAAATGAATCAACACTCCGCCTTGCTGTCTTTCTTGGGCTTTTTAGCTTGTTTGGCATTCTCGAATTTATCTTTCCCCGCCGCGAACGGGTGCAAAGCCAGCTGAAACGCTGGTCTACCAACTGGTTGTTGCTGGTGATTTATAGCGGGCTGTTACAGGTTATGACCCTGATAACGCCGGTTATTATTGCCGTGGGTGCGGCTAATTATGCGGCGCTTAACGGCTGGGGGCTGTTTAATATTCTGGGCTTGCCGATCTGGATCGAATTTGTGCTGGTGGTGCTTATTCTGGATTGGGCGATCTGGTTCCAGCATCTTGTCACCCATAAAATCAATTTCCTGTGGCGGTTCCACCGCGTGCATCATTCGGACCGCGATCTGGATGTAACCTCGGCCATCCGGTTTCACCCGATCGAGATCGCGCTTTCCATGCTTTACAAAGTTGCGCTGGTGTTTTTGCTTGGCCCCGCGGCAGCAGCGGTTGTGGTGTTTGAGGTAATTCTGAACGGTGCCGCCATGTTTAACCATGCCAATATCAAACTGCCGATCAAGCTGGACAGGCTGTTGCGCAAGGTGATTGTTACGCCCGATATGCACCGCATTCACCATTC
>JALSGU010000233.1 GCA_026982575.1 Paracoccaceae bacterium
CATCGCCGCTATATTTGCCAGTCAGCAATCCGGTGGCCAGCGGGGAATAGGTAATCAGGCCCACATCTTCGTTATGGCTCAGCTCGGCCATATCGGTGTCATACATCCGGTTGATCAGGCTGTATTCGTTTTGCATGGTCACCACACGCGGCAAGCCGTTTGCCTCAGCGATATTCAGAAATTGCATGGTGCCCCATGCGCTGTCATTTGACAGACCGATATGGCGGATTTTACCCGCATCGACAAATTCTTGCAGGGTTTGCAGAATTTCCAAGGTGCTATCAAGCGTTTCCTGTGTGTTCTGGCCGCTGGCATCAAATTCCCAATATTTGCGAAAATGATAGGATCCGCGATTGGGCCAGTGCATCTGGTAAATGTCGATATAATCGGTTTTCAGCCGCCTAAGGCTGCTTTCAAGCGCCTCGGTGATGGTGGCGCGCGAGATCGCTGCGCCGCCTCGCACATTCATATAGCCTTCGCCGGAAACCTTGGTGGCAATGATCAGATCATCGCGTTTGCCGGATTTTTCCAGCCATTCACCAATCACCCGTTCGCTATCGCCGGTGGTTTCTGCCGATAGCGGATTAACCGGATACATTTCCGCCACATCAAAGAAATTGATGCCGTGATCCACCGCCATATCCATTTGTTTCAGCGAATCCTGACGGGTTTGGCCCAGATTGAACAACATAGTGCCCAGACAAAAAACGCTGGCCTCCATTTCGGTGCGACCAAGTTTGCGATATTCCATTTATAGATTTCCTTTTCTCAAAGCGCTTTTGCGGATTTTTTCAGAGGCTGATTTAAGCTGCCCGCAGGCGGCCATAATATCTTCGCCGCGGGGCGTGCGCACGGGGCTGGCATAACCGGCCTCATTGACAATCTCGGCGAATGCTTCGATCCGGTCCCAATCCGAGCGCACATAATTGCTGCCCGGCCAAGGGTTAAACGGAATAAGATTGATTTTTGCCGGAATGCCCGAGATCAACCGCACCAGACGGCGCGCGTCATCGTCGCTGTCATTCACATCTTTCAGCATCACATACTCAAAGGTAATGCGTTCGGAATTGCTTAGGCGCGGATAGTTTCGCAAGGTTTCCAGCAGGGTCTCGATGTTCCATTTTTTGTTGATCGGCACCAGCACATCGCGCACCCCGTTGGTGGTGGCATGGAAACTGATCGCCAGCAAACACCCGATTTCTTCGCCAGCGCGCACAATTTCCGGCACCACACCGGATGTTGACAGGGTGATGCGACGACGCGAAATTGAAATGCCCTCATTGTCCATGACAATCAGCATAGCATCGCGCACGTTTTCAAAATTATAGAGCGGCTCTCCCATGCCCATCAGCACCACATTGGTGATTTTGCGCCGCCCGATTTGCGGCCCGGGATCAGAATGCCATTCATCCAGATCATCGCGCGCCACCATGACCTGCGCCACGACCTCGCCCGCTGACAGGTTACGCACCAGTTTCTGGGTGCCGGTATGGCAAAACGTGCAGTTCAGCGTGCAGCCGACCTGGCTGGAAATACACAGCGTGCCACGGTTTTCATCGGGGATATAAACGGCCTCGACCTCATGCCCGCCGGCAATGCGCAGCAAATATTTGCGGGTGCCGTCGATAGAGATTTGTTTTTCGACAATCTCTGGCCGTTCAACGGTAAAATGATGTTCCAGTATCTCGCGAAAATCTTTGGAAAGATTGGTCATCAAGCCAAAATCCTGCACACCTTTTTGGTAAATCCATTGCCAAAGCTGGCTAACGCGCATTTTGGCCTGTTTTTCCGCTATACCGACCTCGATCAGTTTTTGGCGCAAGGCATCGCGGG
>JALSGU010000234.1 GCA_026982575.1 Paracoccaceae bacterium
ATTTGCTGGCGCCGGACTAATCCGCGCACCCCTTGAACTGGATCGCTTAGGGGTTAGATTTCAAGAAACAAACATCACAGGAGAATACAATGTCAGGTTTTGCAATCGAAGTAACCCAATCCGGTTCATTAGGCGCGGTAATTGACCGCGTTACCGAGGCGCTAAAGGCCGAGGGTTTCGGCATATTGACCCGCATCGACGTGCATGATGTGTTAAAGACCAAGATCGACGTGGATTTCCGCCCCTATACCATTTTGGGCGCATGTAATCCGGTTTTGGCCCATCAGGCACTGGGCGCGCGGGCCGATATCGGCTTGATGCTGCCTTGCAATGTCACGGTGGAACAATCGGGCGATGATGAATGCCTTGTGCGGTTCATTGACCCTTTGGCGATGATGACATTCGGTGATCTGGGTGAAAACGAAACCCTGCGCCGCGTTGGCGGTGAAGCAGCGGTAAAAATCAAAGCAGCCGCGGCCTCGCTGGGATAACCGGCTTTTTAGTCCGGATTTATGACAGCCTCGCAAACCGGGTTTGCGGGGCTAAACAACTAATTCTTTTTCCGAGCCAGACGCAGATAAGAAACACCTATAAATGTTTCTATAAACACAGCGGAAAAAATACCAATTCCGACAAAACCCCGCAAAAACTCCAAGGTTCCAAGTATGGCAAGTGCGACCATGGTTGTCCCCCAACCAATACAAATTGCGCGGCGCATAGGAGAGCCTTCAGCATTTCGAACAAGCCACATGAGAATACCAAACCCCAAAAATAAAACTGCCGCGCGCCGAGACAAAAAGGCTGCGCTTTCAGAGCCTGGTATTTGAAACAACCAAAAAACAAGCCCTGGCATGAATAAAAGTGTCAAAAAAAGTGCTGCTGCCAGTGCTGCTGATAATATGCTTAGACTACGAAAATTCTGAATCATCTTAAGCTCCAATTTATTTTGGCAGTCATATTACTTAAACGATAGTTTTTTGCAATATTAATCCAGATACTAGAAGTTTCTATCACTAGGGTCAGAAGGTCTAGTTAAGATGAATCTGTTTTCATTGTGATGCTGCAAATTTTGCGTATGAATTGCCATTTGCAAACCCGTAAAATCGGCGTATTGATTGGGTAGTCATTTTGCAGATCATCTAAGGTAACCCCGCCATGACCGCACCGAAAAACCTGTTCAACGCCGCAGGTATAGATGTAAAAGCCCTGATTGACGAGTTACAAGTACTGCGCACCAAATTCGGGGCTGGTTGAATGTTTGTGATTGGCGGCGAAAACCTGATTGATTTCATTCAGGAACCCGATACGGACGGCCCGCCATATTATCGTGCGGTTGCAGGGGGGTCACCCTATAATGTGGCCAAAGCACTGGCCTTGCAGCAGGTGGATACCGGATATTTAACGCCTGTGTCACGCGACACATTGGGGGATTTGCTGGTTGAAGGCCTGCCCGATAAATACCTGACATTGCTGGCGACGCGATCAGAATTGCCAAGCTCTTTGGCGGTGGTTTCGCTTAAGGCAGGGCAACCCGAATACCGGTTTTACCGCGAAAACACCGCCGAGCGGGATGTTACGCTTGAAACGCTGAATGCCGCATTGCAAAAAAAACCAACCGGATTTTATATCGGGTCTTTGGCAATTACCGACGGGGCAGATGCAGATGCATGGGAAACCGCATGGATAACCGCCTATAAGCGGGGTGTTTTCACCGTAATTGACCCGAATATCCGGCCCGCGTTTATCCATGATCGCAAGGGATATCTGGCACGGCTGGACCGGATGCTGGAAAAGGCTGATCTGATCAAGCTGAGCGACGAAGATTTGGCGTGGATAACGCCTGAAATACCCTTGCTGGAAGCAGCACGACAGATGTTTGATAATTCAAATGCTGCCCTGCTGGTTTTAACATTGGGCAGCAAAGGCGCGGTGGCATTTACGGATACGGCAGAAATTCATGTGAACCCCGCGCCGGTGCCTGATTTGAAAGATACCGTTGGCGCGGGCGATACGTTTATGGCGACCTTGATCGCCCGAATTATGGCAAGAGACCTGATGGACAATGCCGCCTTACGCGCTGCAAAAACAGAAACCATCCGTGATATTCTGGAAATTGCGGCCAAAGCCGCTGCAATCAATTGTGGTCGGGTCGGGTGTAATCCGCCGGTGTTGTCCGAGCTTTAGCCGCCCCGCCAAAAAAAGCCAGCCTGCGGCGCGCGTTTATTTGCAACAAAGAAATCAAAGCCAATCGCGTAAAATCGGGATCAGCGGAATATCAGCGGGGGGCATGGGGTAATCACGCAACTTATTGGCGCGCACCCATTTCAGGGTTTGACCCTCATTAGGGGTCGGGGTGCCTTGCCATTTTCGGCAGATAAACAGCGGCATCAACAGGTGGAAATCATCGTAACTGTGGCTGGCAAATGTCAGCGGCGCAAGGCAGCTTTCCCATGTGTCTATACCCAGTTCTTCTTGTAATTCGCGGATCAGGGCGGCTTCCGGTGTTTCGCCTTGTTCTACCTTGCCGCCCGGAAATTCCCACAGGCCCGCCATGGATTTTCCTGCTGGGCGTTGCGCCAACAACACACGGCCATCTGCATCGATCAGGGCAACCGCAGAAACCAGCAGGGTTTTCATGACCGGTAATCGGCGTTGATGGTAATGTATTGATGGGTCAGATCGCAGGTCCAGACCGTGGCGGTGCCACTGTCCAGCCCCAGATCAACCGTGATGTCGATTTCAGGATTCAGCATATAGGCAGCACCAGCTGCTTCGGTATAATCCGGTGATACCCAGCCGTTTTGTGCCACCAGAATATCGCCAAACTGGATCGAAATCCGGTCTCGGTCGGCACGTTCACCGGATTTTCCGATGGCCATCACCACACGGCCCCAATTCGGGTCTTGGCCAGCCACTGCCGTTTTGACCAGCGGCGAATTGGCGATAGACATGGCAACACGATGCGCCGCGCCGTCGGAATTGGCACCGGTGATTTTAACCTTGATCAGCTTGGTCGCCCCCTCGCCATCGCGCGCGACCTGTTGGCACAGATTGTTCATCACATCGTGCAATGCATCACGAAACGCGGGCAGGCGCGGGTCGGTAGGTTCCGAAATTTCATCCATATCGGCTTTGCCCGTGGCCACCAGCAAAACCGTGTCGGATGTCGAGGTATCGCTATCGACCGTAATACAATTAAATGTCTTGGCGTTTTGCAGCCAAAGCGTGCGTTGCAGCAATTCTTGCGAGATTTTCACATCGGTAAATATATACACCAGCATCGTGGCCATATCGGGCGCGATCATGCCCGAACCTTTGGCAAAACCGGCGATATTTACAGGCGCGCCATCCAGATCAAAAGATTTGGCTGCGCCCTTGGCAAAGGTATCGGTGGTCATGATTGCAGCTGCGGCGTCTTTGGCGGCGCTTGACGACAGGCCGGATTTCAGATCGTTGATTTTGCCGATGATCCGGTCATGGGGCAGCGGCTCTCCGATGACCCCGGTTGAGGATGTGAACACCCGTATTGGCGCGCAGCCCAATGCCTGTGCCACCGCATTTCGGGTTGCATCCACGCTTTCAAAACCGCGCCCGCCGGTAAAGGCATTGGCATTGCCCGAATTCACCAGAATGGCAAAACCGGATGTATCATCGGGGCTGGCTTTATGCGCCGCCAGCGATTCCTCGCAACGCAAAACCGGCGCGGCGCGGGTGGTTGATCGGGTAAAAACCCCCGCCATCACCGCACCCGAACAAATTTCGGCCAGCATCACATCAGAACGACCTGAATATTTAACCGCCGCTGCCGCGCTGGCAAAGCGCACGCCTTTGATAACCGGCAGATCAGGAAACCGCGCAGGCGCCAGCGGTGAAATGGCTGGCGGCAGCTGGGATTCCAGCGCCTCCAGCTCTGCTTTCAGCTTGGCGATGCGCGATTTCAGGTCGCTCATTCCTGTGCAACCAAAGTAATATCGCGCATCAAGGCCGGATCAATGCCTTCGACCTTGGTGATTTCTGCGCTTTCGGTCAGGGCTTCTATTTCTGCCCCCACAGCCTGTTGGCGTAGCTGCTCCAACAATTGCGGCCGCATTTCATCCACTGTTGGCACAGGGGTTTCGCGGTAATCATCCAGCTTGATCACATGCCAGCCAAACTGGGTTTGCACCGGCGCGGAAATGCCGCCCGTTTCCATGCCGGTTACGGCCATTTCGAATTCCGGCACCATCATGCCCAGACCAAACCAGCCCAGATCGCCACCATTCGGGCCGCTTGGGCCAGTGGATTTTTCGCGGGCCAGTTCGGCAAAATCCTTGCCGTCTTCCAATGCTTCCACCAGTGAAAGCGCTTCTTCCTCGGTTTCCACCAGAATATGCGAAGCATTATATTCAGGGGTTGGCTCCATGCCTGCCACGGTTTTCTGATAAAGCGTTTCAACGGCTTCGTCAGGAATGTCGCGATCAAGAACAACGTCGATCTGTGCGGCAGCCAGTTGCGCGCGCATTTCGTTTTCAATGGCCAGCTGCACTTCTGGCGGCAGATTATCACTGTCAATCTGTTCGGCCAGCAGCGATTGTTCAACCAGCTGGCTTAGGATGCCTTCCCATAAAACATCGTCGGGCAGGTTGCGGTATTCTTCGGGCAATTGACGCCGCAACATAATAACGTGGCCCAGGGTAATTTCGGTGCCGTTCACGGTGGCGATGACTGAATCGCCGGTCATGGGGGCGTTGTCTTGCGCAAATGCCGCGCTGCCGAATGCCATTACTGTTGAAATGGCGGTTGCTGCCAAAAGATTTCGCATGTTATTCTCCGGTTTATGGCCCAAAGACCGATTGGGTGACGTTGACACCAACGACAACGCCGCTTACATCAAACTTCGAGTTTTATACGCGCATTTGCGCCCGAATGATTTACGCGCTTGAGCGCAATCACACAAGCACTTGCGTTTAACAATTTGGTGCGTAGGTAAAATAGCGCCGGCAAAACCGCCGGAACGACATTGAGGAACAGATATTTATGCTTAGCATAGGCAATTTGGCTAAAAAGGTTTTTGGCACTCCGAATGACCGGTTGATCAAGGCAACCCGACCACTTGTGGACAAGGTTACCGCGCTGGAGCCGGATTTCAAAACCTTGTCGGATGAAGGCATCAAAGCCAAAACCGTTGAATTCAAAGAACGAATTGCCAAAGGCGAAAGCCTTGATGATCTGCTGCCCGAAGCATTCGCCAATGCCCGCGAGGCGGCAAAACGGTCCTTGGGCCTGCGTCCGTTCGATGTGCAGATCATGGGCGGGATATTTTTGCACCAGGGCAATATCGCCGAGATGAAAACCGGTGAGGGCAAAACCCTGATGGCTACTTTGCCGGTTTACCTGAATGCCTTGGCAGGCAAAGGCGTGCATGTGGTGACGGTCAATGATTATCTGGCGCGGCGCGATGCGGAATGGATGGGAAATGTTTACGAATTTCTGGGGCTAAGCGTTGGTGCGGTTTACCCCAATATGGACGAAGCCCTGAAAAAAGAAGCGTATAATGCCGATGTAACCTATGCCACCAATAATGAACTTGGCTTTGATTATCTGCGCGACAATATGAAATCCGAGCTGGCACAAATGGTTCAGCGCGATCATTTTTACGCCATCGTTGACGAGGTCGATTCGATTCTGATCGACGAGGCCCGCACCCCGCTGATCATTTCCGGCCCGACCGAGGATAAATCCGATCTTTACATCAAGATCGACAAATTCATCCCAGAACTGACCGAAGAGCATTATGAAATCGACGAAAAGGCCCGTTCGGCCACGCTGACCGACGAGGGCAATGATTTTGTCGAGCAACGCTTGCACGCACTGGGCCTGCTGGACAGCGAGGCATCTTTGTATGATCCTGAATCCGCATCCTTGATCCACCATGTCAATCAGGGCTTGCTGGCCCATAAGATGTTCAAAAATGAAAAAGACTATATTGTCAAAGACGGCGAAGTTACCCTGATTGACGAATTTACCGGCCGGATGATGTCCGGGCGGCGCTTGTCAAACGGGTTGCATCAAGCGATCGAAGCTAAAGAGGGCGTGAATATCCAGCCCGAAAATATCACCATGGCCTCGGTGACCTTCCAGAATTATTTCCGCCTGTATGACAAACTGGCAGGCATGACCGGCACCGCCCTGACCGAAGCAGACGAATTTGAAGAAATCTATAAGCTGGGTGTGGTTGAAATTCCAACCAACAAGCCCATCACCCGTATCGACGAAGACGACCGCGTCTATCGCAGCGCAGACGAAAAATATGCTGCGGTTGTTGAGGAAATAAAAAAGTCAAACGCGGCCGGCCAGCCGATTCTGGTGGGCACCACATCGATTGAAAAATCGGAAATGCTGTCGGAATTGTTGAAAAAAGCCGGTGTAGAACATAATGTTCTAAACGCACGGTTCCACGAACAAGAAGCCGAAATCATTGCCGGTGCGGGCCGTTCCGGCGCGGTCACCATTGCCACCAATATGGCGGGGCGCGGCACCGATATCCAGATGGGCGGCAATGTCGATATGCTGGTTTCCAAAGCCGTGGCAGAGGCAGGCGAAGACGCTGACCAAGCCGCCATTCGCGACCGTATTACCGCTGAAAACCAGGTTGCCAAAGAAGCCGCACTAAAGGCCGGTGGCCTGTTTGTGCTGGCCACAGAACGCCACGAATCGCGCCGCATCGACAACCAGTTGCGCGGCCGCTCAGGGCGTCAAGGCGACCCGGGTCGCACCAGCTTTTTCCTGTCGCTCGAAGATGATTTGATGCGGATATTCAATTCCGGCAATCTGGATAAAATGCTGGGCAAGCTTGGCATGAAAGATGGCGAGGCCATCGTCCACCCATGGGTCAACAAAGCGCTAGAGCGCGCCCAAGGCAAGGTCGAAGCCCGCAATTTCGACATTCGCAAAAACGTGTTGAAATACGATGATGTGATGAACGAACAGCGCAAACGCATTTTTGAACAGCGCCGTGAAATCATGGAAAGCGCGGACCTGTCGGATGAAACCCGCGACATGCGCCAAGACGTGATTGATGATCTGATCGCTGAACATATCCCAGCCAAAGCCTATGCCGACCAGTGGAATATGCAAGGGTTGTACGCGGATATCATCAAGCATTTCGGGCTGGATCTGCCAATTATCGACTGGGGCGCCGAAGAAGGCGTGGATGATGAAATCATCGCCGAGCGCCTGTATGTTGAAACCGACAAGCTGATGGCGGGCAAGGCCGCCAAAGCCGGCCCTGAAACCATGCGCCGGATTGAAAAACAAATTCTGCTGCAAGCCATCGACAAGGCATGGCGCGAACATTTATTAACGCTGGAACATCTGCGCCAGGTTGTGGCGCTTCGCGGTTATGCCCAGCGCGACCCGCTGAACGAATACAAATCCGAAGCCTTTACCCTGTTTGAAAATTTCCTGAACCGTTTGCGGGTCGATGTAACCACCCAGCTTAGCCATATCCGGTTTATGACGCCGGAAGAACAACAAGCCATGGTCGACCAGATCCGCGCCAAAGCCGCCGCAGAACAAGGCCAGCCGATTGCCGCCCCCGAGGCTGAAAAAATCTCTGCCAATCCGGCACGAAACAGCCCGTCAACCGGCATTGATCCCGAGGACGAATCGACCTGGGTTAAAAGCGGTAGAAATTCGCCTTGCCCTTGTGGTTCCGGAAAAAAGTACAAACACTGCCATGGCAAGGTATAAATAGGGTAATTTTAAAATTGCTGGAATATTTTTGGCCAAGATTTCGCCACAAATACAACATGTTGTAATTTCTGTAGTAATAATTGCCACTGGTTGTTGGGTGTTGCCTTATTCACGCAGGGTTAACTAAAGACCACAAGATACTGTATTTTTTAATTAAATAGTGATACTTTAAGACAAATTCAGTTCTGAAGGAGCCGGATCGTGTTTAAAAACGATCGAATGATGACGATATTTACCGGACTGATTCTTGCGGTTTTCGCAGGAACCATGGTCCAGTATGGCGATCGCTTTATGGCGATGCTCTCGGGCGAAAACCAGATTCAGACCAGCGATGATTTTTATTCGGTGCGCTCTGGAAGTAGTCAGGTTCTGGATGTGCTGGCCAATGATGAAATCAAGGGTCCGATTATTGTGCTTGACCAGCCCGGTTGCGGCACGATTGCACTATCCGGTGCCAGCCAGTTGCTGTTTTCCAGCACTAATGAATGCTCGGGTGAAGTCAGCTTTGACTATTGCGTTGACGGTTCCGATGGTTGTGCGCCAAATTCTGTAACCCTGAATGTAATTTCGGTTGCTGTGGCAGGCGCCGCGCCAACCCCTGCAAAGACCATTCTTGATACCAGTGATGCAGAATTCCCTGACGAGATTGCCGAAAATGAAAGTTATGAACAGGAAGCCGGAACACCGGCACAGCAAACCGCCGATGTTGCTCCGGTTGTGATAGAAACACTTGAGCCGGCAACCCAGATTGACGAGTCTCCAAGTGTAAATAACATCATTGTTTCTATGCAGAGCCCCACACTGGTAGCCCCCAATATCGACGAATTTGTAACGCCTTCTGCGGCTACCGCATCCATCCGCCAGCAAGGTATTATGCTGGATAATGCTACGACAAACACTGATAACAGCATCGCCACCCAAAGCAGTGCAGAAACTGTTGCACCCGTTGAATTCGGTGTCGCAGGCTTCGGGGTGCCGCTGGAATCCGAAGATACCGATGTTGTGATTGGGGGCGCTACCGATCAGGTTGTCATTGCAACCAGCCCGCAATTGGCCATCACTACCCCCGAACCAAATCCCGTGGCTGCACCACTTGCGCGTGGCCCTGCTGTTTTGGCTGAATTGCCCGATACCACAGTAACACCGTTTGAGGAATTCATCGCAGGAGACCAAAACGGCGTGCAAATCGCAACCACCGCTGATGCCGGGTCTTTTGTCTCGCCCCAAAACACATCTTCGGTTGTTGTGGCAACAGCAGAGTCCGAACAAACTGCCCTGAACATAGAACGGAGCGGCACAACAGCCTTGATCGCCCTGCAACTTTCCGGAACACCGCTGCCAACAAGCCCGGTTGATTCAGACAGTCCGCAACTTTTGGTATTGCAACAGGAACAAAGCTTTTCGGGACAACAACCAGACCCTGTAACACTGTCAACTTCCAGTCTTGGTGATAACTCACCCATTGTTCTGGAGCGTGAGCCATCCGCCTTTACCACCGAACCGGTGCTTTCGGGCGCTTTGGTTTGGGCGGCGACAACCGCGGTTACATTTGAATCCGATATTCTAGATCTGCAACCCTTTGGGCCAGTTACACCTGCTTTGACGGGCCCGCTGGATATATTAACCCAATCAGGGCAAGCTATTGCAACCCCGCCCTCGACGGAAAGCCAGACATTTCAGGTTTTGACCTATCAGGATTTTTCAGCAGACCCGCCTGAAACGCTTGAAAACGATATGTTGGTGATGGCCAGCCTGGGCGCTGAAATCGATACTATCCGGCAAGGCAACACCTTTGGCACGTTTACACCTGAAACAGGATACAGCCTTGCGCTGCCGCTGATCGACAAAACCACTGCGCCTGCGCCGTTGACAGAACCCACCCCAGCCCCCGCAGGCCAGACCGAGCTGGCCAGTCTGGAAACCCAGACCGAAACCAGTCCGGTGGCAATTGTGCCGGTTCCCCAGCTTTCTACCTGTGAAATATTTCTCGACCCATCGGTCCGCACCGGCGCAAATATTCTGCTATTCCTGATTGCCGAATGTAAGCCGAACATGCCGGTAACCATCAGCCATGCGGGCATGGAATTCACTATTTTAACCGATGCGAGTGGCACCGCCAATGTGCTTGTTCCTGCTTTGCAGCGCACGGCTGAAATTACCGCAAGTTTTGAAGACGGCAGCTCCCAGTCTACGGTTGCTTTGGTCACCCAGATTTCGGATGTAACCCGCGCGGTTGTAACATGGCGCGGTAATGCCGACCTTGATTTACACGCATTTGAATTTGGTGCATTGCCCGGGTCTGACGGCCATATCTGGCCAGGATCCCCACGGGATTACCGTTCGGCGCGGCTAAGGGGTGGCGGCTATCTGGTGGAACTTGGCGACAAATCGATCGAAGGCGGCGCCTTGGCCGAGGTTTACACCATGCCCTTGGGCCGTTTGGTAACCCGCGGCACCGTTTCCATGACCCTTGAGGTCAATAATGGCAGCGAAGTATGCGGTAGCGATATTTCGGCCCGCACCATTCGCACCCGCCCCGATAATTCTGCCGGGTTGAAGCGCATCCGCTTTACGGTGCCGGGTTGTGGTGGCGGGGCTTTGGCCACATTCCGTGTGGCCGGCGCGGTTGATGATATTCGGCTGGCGGCGCAATAACCGCTATTCCAGCAAGCCCGCGGCGCGAAAGCTGGTATCGGATGCTTTGCCAATAATAATATGATCATGCACAGCAATGCCCAGCGCAGCTGTGGCCGCAATGATTTTATGGGTCATGTCGATGTCTTGTTGCGACGGGGCAGGATCACCGGATGGATGGTTATGCACCAGAATAACCGCGGTTGCGTTTAGTTCCAGCGCCCGTTTGGCCACCTCGCGCGGGTAAACCGGCACATGATCAATCGTACCTTTTGCCTGTGGCTCATCCGCAATCAGGGTATTTTTACGATCCAGAAACAGAATGCGGAACTGTTCGGTATCACGATGCGCCATCACCGTTTTGCAATAACGCATCAATTCCGACCACGAGCTGACCACATTTTTGCCCAGCACCTTGGCCTGCGCCAACATTTGCGCCGCAGCCTCGACAATTTTTAATTCCTGCACCACCGCATCGCCAACCCCCTGCACCTGCGTCAGGCGCATCGGTGCTGCGGAAATCACATGGTTAAAATCACCGAATTCCGCCAATAACCGTTTGGCCAGAGGTTTGACATCGCGCCGCGGAATGGCGCGAAACAACACCAGTTCCAGCATTTCATAATCGGCAAGTGCCGCTGCACCTGCCGACATGAAACGCGCCCGCAATCGGGCACGATGATTATGAAAGTGCGGTTCCTTGGAGGGTTGCTTGGCAGCGATCACTTCAAAATCCGGCTCAAAGCCGGGAAAAGGTTTTTCACCAAACTGATTGGCACTCGTCATGCCGACACCATGGCGCAGATATGGTTAAAAAATGTTTAACTTACCAGGTCGGGTAAAATTTATCTGCCGGAGACAAGGTGAATATCTCGCAGCCCTCATCCGTCACGCCGATTGAGTGTTCAAATTGCGCTGACAGGGATTTGTCTTTGGTCACGGCTGTCCATTCATCGGCCAGCACTTTGGTTGCCGGGCGACCAAGATTGATCATCGGTTCAATGGTAAAAAACATACCCGGTTCAAATACCGCGCCCGTGCCCCAGCGGCCATAATGCAAAACATTTGGGGCGGAATGAAACACCTGCCCCAGCCCGTGCCCGCAGAAATCGCGCACAACGCCCATGCGGTGCCCCTCGGCATAACGCTGGATCGCGGCACCGACATCGCCAAATGTATTGCCGGGTTTTACTTGGGCGATGCCTTTCATCAGGGCCTCATGCGTGACATCCATCAACCGCTCGGCCTTGCGCGAGGCTTTGCCCGCCACATACATGCGCGAGGTATCGCCAAACCAGCCATCCAGAATGCAGGTGACATCAATGTTCAGAATATCACCGTTTTTCAGGGTTTTGGCGCCCGGAATCCCGTGGCAAACCACATGGTTGATCGAAATACAGCTGGCATGTTGATAACCCCGATAGCCCACCGTGGCAGAAATTGCGCCGGCATCCTCGATAAAGGCATGGATGCGGTCATTCAGTTCCAGCGTTGTTACCCCCGGCACCACAAATTCAGCGATCATATCAAGGCTTGCCGCTGCCAAACGGCCAGAGGCGCGCATACCGGCAAAATCGGATTGCGGGTGGATGCGAATGCCATCGCGGTTAAGATGACCTGAAGTTGCTACGACCAAAACGGGACTCCTGAATATTTCAATCGGGGTTTAGAGGATAGGCAGCGGTTGGGCAAGCATCACCGCCTTTGTGTTAAGATTGGTAGCATAACAAAGCGTTTCAACCCCTGCCGTTTTGGCAGCGCCATATGCCGCGGCATAAGCAGGATCAATATCGGCGGCCACGGCAAAAGCCGTGCAATCATCGCGAAACACCAAATAAAGCATCACGGCACGGTGGCCTTGTGTTACCATATTTGCCAATTCGCCCAAATGTTTGGCACCGCGTTTGGTGACCGTATCGGGAAATTCGACCAATGCGTTCTGGCGCGAAAGATTGGCGCATTTGACCTCCAGATAACAATCCGGCAGGCCATCGCCCGTCAGCAAAAAATCAATACGGCTGTTTTCACCGTATTTGACCTCGGGTTTAATATGGTTGTAAGCGGCCAGTTCTGGGATGTTGCCCGCATGCAGCGCCTCGTGCACAATTTTGTTGGGCATGGCGGTATCAATGCCAACCAGCCCCGTGCCCGATTCAACCAGTTTCCAGCTGTATCGTAATTTGCGTTTCGGATCATCATTGGGTTCCAGCCACACGGTCATGCCCGCAATATTCAGCCCCGTCATGGCCCCGGGGT
>JALSGU010000235.1 GCA_026982575.1 Paracoccaceae bacterium
TTTTCTTCGGAACAATTTGACGCGGTGCGCGATTGCAAACGCCGCGTGATTGATATTTCCGGCGATGGGGCGTCAAATTCGGGGCTTGCCACCTCTGGTCAGCGGTTGATTGCGCAAAATGCCGGCATCGAGATCAACGGTTTGGCAATTGATCGGGTGGGGCGGGCCATTACCTCGTTTTATGAACGGTTTGTAGTTACACGCGGCGGCTTTGTGCTGACCTCTCGTGGATATAGCGACTATTCAAGGGTGATGCGGGCCAAATTACTTCGCGAATTTGTGAAGCCGAGCAGTTAACATTTGTTGCTTTGCCCATTCATACATAAAATCCTTCGTTACCCCCTTCCAGAATCCCCACAAACCCCCTATATATAAACCGTCCCTTCGGGGAATATGGTGATAAACGCGCATGTAATAGACGGTTCGGACCCGGGGGCGGTACCCGGCGACTCCACCAAATATCCCTTCATTTGAGGGATCACGGGGTCGAAACAGGATCGACGGACGTTCAAAGATGTTAGCTTTTACCCGGCGGACTGCCACCGTATCGGCGTAAAATGTACAATTGCAAATGACAATCGTGCTCCGGTAGCTCTCGCAGCGTAAGCTGTGCGAAACACCGAAACCTAACTCCAGCCTATTAGCGTAGTCTGGCGGGGTCCGGAGGTACCTGGCAACAGAAACCTTCACTTATTTTCCCGGCCGCGATAAGATTATTCGAAATACCTAGGAACCCCATGCGCATTATTACCCTGATTATTCTGGCGATATTCACAGCCCCGATCGCACAAGCCCAACCCCACTTGTATGACCTAACCGATATGCCGGAAAATTTTTATTTTGAATCCGCCGGCACTCGCGGCCTGACAAGAATGCGTTTTGCCGGGATGGAACATGGTGCCTATCTGTTTGAAAGCAAGCTGGAAAAACCTGACGGAACCCGGACAATGACCATAGTGCGCGTCAATAACCAAAGCCAGACCTTGTCCATTCAAAGCGACGAAGGCGTCACGGTTTTTGCACCCCATGATTGCGGCCCGTCTTTGGGGGCCTGTGAATACAGCGCCATGCAGGACGGAAACCTGTATCTGCTTAAAAAGCAAACCTTTATTGTGGATGGTGTGATGGTTAGCGATACGATGATAAAAGTCGATAATATCTGGGTGGCTTTCAGGCGAACCTGCACCACCTATGACCAATTCGGGTTCTGGATTGATTCGATCAGCATAAGGGATGGTAAGGAAGAAAATGTTGCCACCCGCAGCCTGCCCGCGCTGACAGACCCGCCCGAAACCCGCCTGAAACATTTACGCAGCGTTTGCGCAGGCGGTGTGATGACATCATGAAAACACTGGCAGGGGCTAAGAGACTCGAACTCTTGACCTACGGTTTTGGAGACCGTCGCTCTACCAACTGAGCTAAACCCCTGCATCTGTGTGGTGAGGGTCGATAACGCGAATTTTGCCTTGATGCAAGGGCGGTTTGCCGGTTTTCGCGCCAAAGGCTTATTCAAACACCGCTTTGATAAAGCTCTGCGCATTTCCGGCCCAGTTATCGGGTTTTCCCGCGGCATTACCAGCAATTGTCAAAACACGTTTACGATCTGAATTCAGGGTTTGCAGATCGGCCACCGCTGCGTCGATAACCGCATTGGCTGGCAGCAATATTCCGGTTTCACCATCAATAATCGCCTCGCTGACCGCGCCTACATCGCTGGCAAGAATAACAACTCCTGCCCGCTGGGCCTCAAGTATGGTTAACGGCAGACCCTCATTTCGCGAGGGCAAAACCAGCACATCTATTCTTGATAAAAACTCCGATATTTCAGCAGGGTCAAGAACCGGCGGGCTTATATCCAGCCAATCGGGAAAATCTGTTTTTCCCTCCAGAACGCCGCTACCGCAGATTTGAAACGTAAAATCCGGCCCCCGCAAACGGGTGGCAATTTCAACAAACCGGTCCACAGCTTTTTGCGCATCAAACCGCCCCAGAAACCCGACCCGAAGCGGGCCGTTATTTGGCTGATGCCGGGTCGGCTTTGCCGGAAACCCCGGGCCATTTGGCAATGGCAGCAATTTGTCATTTGGCACCCCGTGCCCTGACAGCCGCGTTGCCAATGCATTGGAACAGGTGGCGATATGGTCATATCCGGCCTCATGCGCCAATGCCACAAACGGCGTGCCAACCATACGGCCATATTGCGAGGTTTCGGTTAAATGCTCCCATGATATGGTTTTTATGCCTTTGGTGCGCAGCGCCGCTGCCCCGTGATGCAGCATGCCGGTGCCACAATTTACCACTGCATCCATCGCCGTCAGCGGCCCCAGAATATCGCCAAACAGCCGGTCATCGGGTTTGGCCGCGCCGGTGGTGCCTAAATAAGTCGCGCCGCGCCAGTCGCGCAGGCGCGGGTCGGTGATGATCGACACGGTTTCAAAGGGTTCATACATCCATTCCGCATCCGTAGCCCCGTCAATGCCATAGATAAACAAATGACACTGCACGCCGCTGGCGGTCAATTCCCGTGCCAACGCCACCGCGCATTTTTCCACCCCGCCAAATTGAAAAACCGGCAGCGCAAAGCCCACATGGCGGCCGGATTTGCGCGGTTGCATGGCAGGGCGGCCATTCAGGTTGGCTTTTTCGATCTCCCCTCCAATGGCATTTGGCCAGATAATCTCGGCAGGTTGCCGCCAGTTTTGCAGCTGCTTTTTGCCCATTTTCAACATCGGGCTTTCCGCTAGTTCCGAGATAAAATCCACCAGAGCCGCCAGTGGGCTATGGGTAATTTCCAATCCGTCGGGCAAGGTTAATTGATGTTTTGACACCAGCACATCGCCAATAAGATAGGTGATTATTTCGATCAGCCCGTCACATTTCAACGCCTCGTCAATATGGTGCCGTGATATCGCGATAATCCCGCAATTTTCCAGCATAGTGCCGGTGCCATCAAACCGGTTGCCCATATGTTCAAAGCCCAGACCGGCCCCATTGCAGGCAAAAACCCCCGAAACCGGCGTGCTGCGCAACGCGCCTTCCAGCTGGTAAACCACTGAATCAAGCAATTTCAATCTGCGTAATTTTTCAAAAACCTGCGGGTCATAAAATATCAGAACCGGTGCAAAATTTGATTCAAATGGCCGCGCCCGCCAGCGCAAAAATTCCGCGACAGGGCCGGTTGCATCACCAGAAATAAAACTGACCCTCGGCCATTCCTTTTGCCACAGGTCATTCAAAAAACGTCCTTCAAACAGCCATTTATGTTTTGCTTTTAACTGGTTTGAAATCTGGCCGGCATCCATATGCGCCGCTGACAACATTGAATCAGGGCGTTTACGATAGCCCAGATAGTTTTGGTTTACCGGCGCGCCATAAAACCCCTTTTCTGCAGCGCTTAGCCAGAAATCCCAATCCTCGTAACCTGACTTAAGGCTTTCGTCAAAACGGATACCAGCGCGCATAACCTTAACCCGCACCAGACTGCCCGCATCACAATAATTGCTGAATGCCAGCCGCGAAAGCGAGTATTTGCCGCCGGTATTCCGGTTTGCCTGCATTCCGAACATATCAAATTGCGGGTAAAACCAGCCGGCTTTGTCATTGCTGGCCAACAGCCGGTCAAACAGCGCCAAAGCACCTTTTTCCAGCCGGTTATCCGCATCCAGAAAGAAAACCCCGCGCAAATGCGGCAGGGTTTTCAGCGCATGTTCAATGCCGGAATTTCGCGCCCCGCTTAAGCCACGGTTGGTTTGGGTTAGCACGGTGATTTGGTCAGGATGGGCTTGGCGCCAGCCCTCCAGAACACGCACGGTTTCAGGAAAATCACAGCCGTCATTGACAATAATAATCCGGAATTCAGGCGCATCAACTTGCGCCAAACACGAGGCAATCGCCTCGGATATCAATGCCGGATGATGCCAGACCGGCAGGATGATCGCAATTTCAACCAATTTCAAACCCGCGTATAGCAAGACAATCCAATGATGTCTGGCCTTTGATTTTTACAATCAAATCAACCGCATCCACCCCGCCTGATGCAATTTCAACCTGCATATATGCTTGGGATGATAAAAACACCGACGCACAATACTTTGCCGGTTCAACCGCATCTTTCGCAACCCGACATAACATTACCTCCAGCGTTTCAGGGCCGCAATTCTGAATAAACGCGGTGCTGTTTTCCCCCAGTTCAACCCCGCGCAAAGCCAGATTTGCCGCGCCATAATAATCGGTATGGATCATCAGAATGTTTTCGGTTTCCAGATATTTGCCCGAACCACTGCCCAAAGAAAACCATTTTGGCAGGTCCGCAGGCATTAACACCCCGCGCCGGCCCGCGCCGCCGGATGTCAGAACCTCTGGCAGCCGCACCCCTGACAGCCCTTTCCAAATGCGCAAAGCCAGTGGTTTATCGCCAAATTCAGGCAAAGGGCTTGGGTGCGATATGCCCAATACACAATCTTTTATGGCGGTTACATGCAGGGAGATACCATCGGCACAACCCGAAATCGCCGGAAATTGTGCGCGCTGCCAGCCTGCACCTGAAATTTTTATGGGTGAAACATATTCGCTGCCATCGGGGCGCAATAATGATACCTGCGCTTGGCCTGATACCATCCATAAATCAATCGCCACCAATGCCGCATTGCTAACCGGCAAGGCCTGTTTCACGGTTTGCCCCCCAGCCAGATCAAGGGTTTGGCCGGAAAATTCCCATTGCCGTGCCAGCGTGAATTTTGGCGCAAGCGCACCGTTCAAAAACCCCTCAACCGCCAGAAAATTTTCCTGAAGCTGCATGAAATCCTGACGCAATGCTGCGGCGGCGGCGCGGGCGCTGGCGGCATCGTCAATTAACAATTTCAAACGCGCCGCCATGGCTGCCGCGCAAAAATCTTCCAGCGTTTGCCCGTTTGATACAGGCACATCCAGCAGGGCCATTACCTTTGAAAAATCGCTTTTGGCATATCGCGGTATATCTTCGGGCAGCAAAAACACCCCCAACGGGGGTGCCCCCTCAAATATCGGGTTTTCAATATCCAGCCACGGTTCGATGCTGCGCAGATCACCCGTTGCCAATGCCGCGCTTACCAGAAATTCCATCCATCACCTGCCTTTGCCAAGCTTACCGCAAGGCTTATGAACCAGTGATTAAATAGCACAATCCGGTCTGCAACAAGGGTCTAACCCGCGTCTTTACCCAAAGATTCAGGCGCAAACACATAATGCGCCCCGCAAAACTGGCAATCAGCAGTAACCGTGCCCTGTTCTGTGGTCATATGCTTAATGTCTTTGGCGGAATAAATAGACATGGCCTGGCGCACTTTTTCCTCGCCACAAGTGCAGCCGAACCGCACCATTTGTGCATCATACACCCGTGGGGATTCCTCATGAAACAGCCGCCGCAACAATTGATCAGGCGATACATGCGGCCCGATCATTTCGGTGGTTTCAACCGTATCCAGCAATATCATGGCGCGATTCCAGTTGTCGCTGCGATCCTCGACATCCACATCAATTGTGTCGATTTCCGCATCTTTGGCAAAAGGCGAAGCCTTGGGCATATGTTGCAACATAATACCACCGGCGCGCCAATGAGAGCCTTTGCCTTCATCGGTTTGGGCAATCGACAACGAAAAACGGGTTGGCAATTGTTCGGACTGGGCAAAATAAGCCTCGGCACAATTTGCCAGCGAGCCGCCTGTCAGCGGCGTGATACCCTGATAGGGCGTGGTGTCTTTGCCTTGATCAATCACCACCGCAAACATGCCTTTGCCGATTTTTTCAAAAGGTGTGCCTGCCGCGTTCAACCGATCAGCGTCATAGCTGGCATAAGCCCGGATTTGCGCTGGCTCGCCCTCGGATTTTGGCGCGTAATAATCGGTGGCAATCAACCGGATTGGCCCATCACCACGGATTTGCAGGCTCAGCTTCCAGCGCAGAGCAATGTTTTGACCAATCAGGGCGGTCAGCATTACAGCTTCGGCCACCATTGCGGCCACCTCAACGGGGTAATTATGCTGGCCCAAAATCTGGTTCAACGTGCCATCCAGCCGCGCCATGCGGCCTTTTATATCGGCTTTGTCCAGCTGGAATGGCAAAATACTGTCATCCCATGCAACTTTTGATGCAATGCTCATATGGTTTTCCTTTACGGCTAAGGCCAGCAAATAAGGGTAAAAGCCCGAAGTTTCAAACCCGCATGGTAAAAAAGTTGAAAAATTTGGAAAATTGGGCTGAAAAACAGCGTGCCATATGCCACAAAGCCCGTATGAGACGTTTTGGAATCCCGCCCCGCGCAGATATCAGCTATCATATTCGCCCCGGTGCTTATGCAATTATCACCCGTGGCCAGCATATTTTACTGACCCGTCAAAATATCGGCTATGAAGAAGTCCAGCTTCCGGGTGGCGGGATCGACGCGGGCGAGGGGCCATTAACCGCCCTGCACCGCGAGGCATATGAAGAAACCGGCTGGAAAATCGCGCCGATCCGCAAGCTCGGGGTCTATCGGAATTTTGTCTATATGCCGGAATATAACCGCCAAGCCGAAAAAGTCTGCCATATTTATCATTGCCACGCGGTGCGTAAAATCTCCGAACCGGTTGAGCCGGACCACCAGGCCATATGGGCAGATGCAACCACCGCGCTGGAAATTCTGGAAGTCGAAGGGGACCGTTATTTTCTGGGAACATTCCTGCGGAACCGTTGACCAAACAGCCGGAAATCAGCCACAAGATTTGTTATCGTCAGCTGGTTACGATGCTTGCCAATATCCATCCACCAATAGAATAGCAGCGCAATCAGAGCGCAGAACAAAGCCGATAACAATGTGTCACTGAAAAAATGCCGGCCTTTGATCACCCGCAGGCCCGCACCCAATACAAACAACGCGCTCAGGCCCCAAAACATCAGCCATTTCCACCTAACATTGCGCCATAATAATACGCCGGTGACAATGGCGACCGTGGCAATCGCGCCGCCTTCGCCTGATGTGAATGAACAATTAGTGATGCACTGATCCGACAGGTAATAGGCAGGGGTGAAATCCAGCTCTCCGCCAAATTCATGCACTGAAACCGGCCGCGCCCGCCCCCAGTTGTTTTTCAGAACAGTATTCACCAAAAATAGCGGCCCCACCAGCGAGACCACAAAAGGATACGCCCATATCCGCACAGGAATATTGCGGTTTTTTCCCAAAAACACCGCAAACAAGATGCCAAGCAATGACAGCATCATAAACAGCCACATTGCCCAGATCAGGAAAACCCGGATACTGTCCAGAACAGGGTTCATACCCGCGGCAAACCCGCCATCTTGCCAAAACATCCCCGAAATATAAATATCGAGCTGCGGGAACAGCACAAAAACTGCACTGACCACAAGCGTGGCAAACAGCAGCGTGATGGTGATTTTTCGCAGTAATATATCCGGTTGCTTCATAACAGTGTTCTAACTTCCGCCGATACAAAAGCAAACACCTTCCTTTGGTGGCTGTTTTTGATATGCTGTCCGGAGAAGGAGACCCCGAATGCGTATTTTACCTGTTTTGATTTTAGCCCCCTTTCTGGCCGCCTGTGCCAGCCTGACCGAAGAACAATGCCAATCCGGCAATTGGTCCGGTATCGGTTATAATGACGGCTTGAATGGCCGTTCAGCCGAATATATCGGCAATCATTTCGAGGCCTGCGCCGATCTGGGCATTTCGCCGGATATTGCTGCATGGCAGACGGGGCGCGAACAGGGCTTGTTGCAATATTGCACCCCTGAAAACGCTTATATTACTGGCCGGAATGGCGATAGATTTAACAATGTTTGTCCAACAGATCAATCTACCAACCTAAGCCTTGCCTATGGCTGGGGCGGAGAATATTTTGATATTACGCAAGAGATTTTTACCCTGACCGAGGAAAAATACGAGCTTGAACTAATTATCGCCAGTGATCTGTCGCACCCTGATTTAACCCCTGAGCAAGCGGCGCAGCTGGCGCAATTAAATTCCCGCATACGGCTGATAGACATCAAGATCAGGCGCTTAACCCGACAACGGGAACGCTATGCGTTTTTGCCGCGTTAGCAAGGGTCACAGATCAAAACTGGCAAAAACCGGCGCGTGGTCTGATGGCCGTTCCCAGCCGCGCACGGGGCGCAAAATGCGGCTGTTATGGCCGGTGGCGGCTATGTCTGCCGATGCCCAGATATGATCCAGCCGCCGGCCTTTATCGGCCGCATCCCAGTCCTTGGCGCGATAAGACCACCAACTATAGACTTTTCCGTCCGGCATATCCTGACGGGTAATATCGACCCAATTACCTGAATCCATTACCTTATTCAGGTGTTCGACCTCTATTGGCGTATGACTGACAATTTTTAACAATTGTTTGTGGGACCAGACATCATCTTCCAGCGGCGCAATGTTCAGATCGCCCACCAACACCGATTTTTCGGGTTTTTCGGTTGAAAACCAATCGGACATTTCAGTCAGGAAATCCAGTTTATGGCCGAATTTATCGTTAATTTCACGGTCGGGCTTATCGCCCCCCGCCGGCACATAGAAATTATGGATGACCATGCCGTTGTTCAGCCGCCCCGCCACATGACGCGCATCTCCCTTGGCACAAAAGTCGCGGCTGCCCGCATCCTGCATCGGCAAGCGCGACAGGATCGCAACACCATTATAGCCCTTTTGCCCACGGCCAATCAGCGAATAACCAAGCTCGGCAAAGCCATCGCGCGGCATCAGTTCCAGCAGCGATTTGCATTCTTGCAGGCACAACACATCGGGGGCCTCGTCGCGCAGCAATTTCAACACGATTTCCTCGCGCAGGCGAATTGAATTGATGTTCCATGTACAAATAGTGATGGGCATGTTGGTCTCCGCATTTATGAACAACAAACATACCCCCGAAAAACCCTAACCACCAGAGCAGGGCCTGTAGAAAAATATCGGCCGGCAAGGCATGGCATTGGTGCGGTTAAAAATCTATTTTAACGACAAGGGCCGTGCCAAATTATTGCTGGGCATTGCCAAAGGCAAAAGGGCGCAAGATAAATGCATTGCCGAAAAAAAGCGCGCTTGGCAAAAGCAACAGGGCCGGATTTTGCGAGATCGCGGCTAGTTGGGTAAATTTAGTAAACTTACCAGTAATTTCATATCATTAAACAATATTGCCCCGTGATTAGCCAATGCTGCGCCATCGTTATGTTCATGATAGCCAAAACATTTTATCCCCGCCGCACGGGCGGCTTTTGCGCCGCTTATGCTATCCTCGATCACCACGCAATCTTGTGGCGCAACCTTCCCTGCTGCAAGCAAAAACAGGTCTGGATCTGGCTTGGAAACCCCCAGTTCATGTGCGGAAAATATATTATTTTCAAACCGTTGCAGCATATTATTCTGCCCAAGCGTAATCTGCATTTTGTCAAAACTTCCATTTGATGCAACGCAATACGCAATGCCTGCCTTGTCAAGTATATCCAAAACCTTAACCACGCCTTTGACCGGATCAACCCCCTGTTTCAAGCGCGCATAGGTCTGCGCATAAATCTCGTCTACCCAGTTTTCAGGCAGGATCGCACCCAGAGATTGCGCCTTGGATTTAACACCAAGCATGGTGCCGCCAACAAATAAATCCATACATTCCGACAGGCTGATTTCTAAACCATGGCCCGCCAGATTTTCGACCAAAATCTGGTTAGAAACCAGCTCGCTGTCTACCAAAATGCCGTCACAATCGAATATTACCAATTTGGGTGTCATATTGCAGGTCCTTTTTAGTCAATTCTCAAGTCAAATATATCGATTCAATAGTATCAAACGCACATAAACACATCATACCGCGTCGACTTGCCAAGAATTTGATGCGAAGGATCTGGCAATCCGGCCATTGATTCAGCTTTGCGTGGCCATTTCAAAACCACGCGATTGCTGGCGGAATTTAACGCTATCTTCATCAGTTCAACTGAATCTGTATCCGCCCCGACAATATCACGGATCTGGCGCATTTCGATTTTCACCAGCGCGGAATTTCTGCGCGGCGGGTGCATCGGATCGATCAGGACAACCTCTGGATTTAAGTCTGGTAGCAAGCTTTTCGCATCGCCAAAAAGCAAAGTCATACGCGCGGCGATCTCGGCGGTTTCGAGGGCATTTCCGGCCCTTTGTAAAGCATCCGCAAGCAATCCATGCATTCTTTCAGACCGCTCTATCAAGGTCACATTCGCCCCCAATGAGGCCAGCAAAAATGCGTCGCGCCCCAGCCCCGCCGTGGCATCGACCACCACCGGATTATGGCTGTTTTTCATGCCCGCAGCACGGGGTAAATCCTGCCTGCGACCACCGCCAAATTTTAGGCGGTGTGCGACCGCGCCGCTGGTAAAATCTATGCGAAGCTTCTTTTCACTCATACGCTTTGGTGGCTTTCTATCCGGAATCAGTCAATAGAAGATTCTGTATTTTCTTCGCAAATCAACTATTGGATATCTTTCTCAAGGGCGTTAACCTAATTTAAAATCAATCATAGGATGTTCAATAATGCGCCCCTTAGTATCCAGCCTTGTTTTGGCAACTCTATTAACAGGCTGTGTGGAATTCGACCCCGAAAGTGTATTGGCGCCCCCCGTGGTCACTGGTGTGTTTGAATCCAGCTCTCTAACCAATGTGCGGCAAAACCTGCAATCTACCTGTGATTCCCTTGACGGTTCTTTTGAAGTAGTCGCGCCAAATCAAGTCATCTGCAGTTCTGAAAATTACTGGCCGGAAGGCGAGGGCAAAGTACCCGTCGCTTTTTACCTTGAGCAAGAAAATGGCAATATTTTTGCCCAGGCAATGATGTTTTTCACCCTGTCAAATGGCCAAAGCGTTCCTATTTCGGGGCCAGATGTAATTGATATTATTCGTAAATTTTTGAAAAATACCGGCGCTAGTAATGTTTTTATCCTTGCTGAAATCTAAATATCCCGTTTCGCAGCCCGAACCTCGCGTTCCAGCGCATTCAGAAAATTTGAACGGTCTGCCTTTGAAAATGCTTTCCCACGCCCCTGATGAAACGGATCAGCAGCGCGCATATCGTTCATTAGATCTCGCATCGCCATCTGGTTGCCGATGTTTTGCTTTGTAAATGCATCGCCGTTATGGCGCAGCGCCCTGCCGCCGTTTTCAAGGCATTTGGCCGCCAAAGGAATATCGCCGGTGATGCAAATATCACCCTTTTTCATGCGGTCTGCGATCCACATATCCGCCACATCGGGGCCATCCTCCACCACCACAATATCGACCAACGGGTGTGGGTTTGGCCGCAGCCCGCCGTTAGACACAATATAAACCTGTAGCTTATGCCGGTTGGCCACCCGCAAGGTTTCGTCCTTCACGGGGCAGGCGTCGGCATCAATAAATATCGTTGTCATGGGCAGCCATTCTGAATGAATCCCAGAAGCGCTTCGTTATTTTCAGAGCCGGCAAGCACAAAGCTCCCCACATTGATCTGCTCCATAATTCTGGGCGCCATAATCACATCGCCACACACCGAAAACTCGACAACCTCGCCAATGTGCCGCCCTGTAAATGCGGTAAACCGCAGGCGGTCTTCATCAGAGAGCTGCGCGATCACATCCTCTCCCCCCGTTTCGCTTTCCCAAATCTCGAATTCCACCGGGTTGAGCATGGTGAGCACCTCGTCGGGCGCTTCCATTTGCACGGTTAAAGCCACCTCCACACGCGGCGCGTCCGGGCTGGCCAGCGCCAAAATGCTGGCAATAATCTTGGCAATACCTGCCGTGGCTGTCGGGGTGACTGGTTCCATATGTTAAACTCCGTGTAAAATTTCCGCGTGGTGCATTATATGGTCTTCCATAAAGCTGGCGACAAAGAAATAGGAATGATCATAGCCCGCATGGGTTCGCACCGTTGCCGGCTGGTTTTTTTTGGCAATCGCCTTGCCAAGGTTTGCCGGTTTCAACAGGTTTGCAAACTGGTCATCCGCGCCTTGGTCTATCAGGATATGGCCCGGATATCCGGTTGTTTCCATCAATAATGTCGCGTCGTGTTTGGCCCATTCTGCATGGTCATCGCCCAGATATTCGGCCAGTTGTTTCTGGCCCCATGCGGCAGCTGACGGGTTGGCAATAGGCGCAAATGCCGAGAGCGATTTATATTGATCAGGCCGGTTCATCGCCAATATCAGCGCGCCGTGGCCGCCCATGGAATGGCCGGTAATGCCTTGGGCGGTTGGAGATAAGTTGAATTTTTCAAAGACCAATGCAGGCAGTTCGTCAGCGATATAAGACCACATATTAAAATGTGGCGCCCATGGTTTTTGGGTGGCATCTACATAAAAGCTGGCCCCTTGGCCAAGGTCAATTGCATCGTCATCAGCCACATCCGCGCCGCGTGGCGAAGTATCAGGAAACACAAGCGCAATGCCAGCCTTGGCCGCCCATGCCTGCGCGCCTGCTTTGACCATGGCGTTTTCATGGGTGCAGGTCAGACCGGAAAGAAACCACAGCACCGGAACCGGAGATTTAGCGGCTTGAGGCGGCA
>JALSGU010000236.1 GCA_026982575.1 Paracoccaceae bacterium
GCGGCTTTCATGCCCAATAATCGCGGCAATCGCTGGGTGCCGCCAGCGCCGGGAATAACCCCGACAGTGACCTCGGGCAGGCCAAACCGTGTGCCGGTTGCCGCAATGCGCCACGCGCAGCCCATGGCGAGCTCGAAACCGCCGCCAAGCACCGTGCCGTGCAGGGCTGCGATAAACGGCGTTTTGCTATCCTCTAACATTTGCACAACGTCCGGCAAGTGGGGTTCTTGTGGCGGCTGGTCAAATTCGGTCATGTCGCCGCCAGCCGTAAAGGTGCGCCCTTCCCCGATCAGCACCGCGACCCTTGCGGATTGCGCCAGTTTAATGGCATCCATCAAACTGGCCCGCATACCGCGCGAGGCGGCGTTGATGGGCGGGTTGTTGATGCTCAGCCACGCAATGTCGTTTTTAATGGTAACGGTGACGATTTGGGTTTGGGGCATTTTGGCCTCGGGCAAATTGGTTTTTTATTTATTGACCGGTCGTTCAATTTATGCAAACTTTTTATGGAATTTTTTGAAAAAGGCCGGAAATGACCCCTGACGAGTTGGCAGAATCCTGTGCGAATGCAATGTGGGCCAAAGATGCCGCATCAAAATGGATCGGCATGGAGCGGGTTTCAACCCGTGCGGGGCGCGCAGAAATTGCGCTGGAAATTACCGAAAAACACACCAACGGTCATGGCACCTGCCATGGCGGCGTGATTTTTGCACTGGCCGATAGCGCCTTTGCTTTTGCGTGTAACAGCCGCAATCAGGCCACGGTCAGCCAGCATAATATCATCACCTATATCAGCCCTGCCCGTATTGATGACCGGCTAAGCGCCGTGGCATCTGAAACCAGCCTGACCGGGCGCAACGGCATTTACGATGTGCGTGTCACCAACCAGAATAATGACCTGATCGCCGAATTCCGCGGGTTTTCCCGCGCCATCAATGCCCGGGTAATACCAAAGGAAACCCCATGAAAGACCTGTCCCCCAAGGCCGGTGATCTGGAAAAGATCGAAACCGCCAGCCGTGATGAAATTCAGGCTTTGCAGTTAAAACGTATGCAATGGTCATTGAAACATGCCTATGAAAATGTGCCGATGTATCGCCAGCGGTTTGATGCGGCTGGTGTGCATCCTGATGATTTGAAATCGCTTGGCGATCTGGCAAGGTTTCCGTTTACCCATAAGGATGACCTGCGCAAAAATTATCCGTTTGGCATGTTTGCGGTGCCGCGTGAAAACATTATGCGACTGCACGCATCAAGCGGCACCACCGGCAAGCCCACGGTGGTGGGATATACTGCCAAAGACATTGATGTTTTTGCCAATATGGTGGCCCGCAGCCTGCGCGCGGCGGGGGTGCGGCGCGGCGATATGGTGCATAATGCCTATGGTTACGGGCTGTTTACCGGCGGGCTGGGCGCGCATTATGGCATTGAGCGGCTGGGCGCGACCGTGGTGCCGGTTTCGGGCGGCATGACCACGCGGCAGGTGACTTTGATTGAGGATTTCAAACCCGATGCCATCACCGTCACCCCGTCTTATATGCTGAATATTCTTGAGGAATTCCACAAGCGCGGCATAGACCCGCGGGAATGTTCGTTGAAAGTGGGCATTTTTGGTGCCGAACCCTGGACAAACGCCATGCGGCAACAGGTCGAGGATGCCTTTGATATGCATGCGGTGGATATTTACGGATTGTCGGAAATCATGGGGCCGGGGGTGGCCAATGAATGTGTGGAAACCAAGGATGGTTTGCATATCTGGGAGGATCATTTTTACCCTGAAATCATCAACCCCGAAACCGGCGAAC
>JALSGU010000237.1 GCA_026982575.1 Paracoccaceae bacterium
AGGTCGCGCAAATAGCGGGTGGCCGCATCGCCAAGCTGTTTTTCCGCCGGACATTCGGCGTAATAGGTTTCAGGGGTGTCATAGCCAAGAATGCGGATGCGCTCGGTCTGGCCGGTCTGGCAGGTCAGATCAATTGTATCACCATCAACAATCTTGGTGATCCGGCAGTTATTGCCGGCATCTGAAATGCCGGTTGTATCTTTTGTTTCTGCAAAAAACAGCATTGCGCCGCCGCCCACAAAGACAATCATGGCAAAATTCCGCAGGGCTTTATTCATGGTCTGGTCATTTGATTGGCAATAATAATTGCGTTTCAGCCAGCACCAATGCGCTTCTTGTTTGGTCAATTATTTCATTCTGCTCGAACAAAGCAAAAATTTCTTTGAATTTTTGATAATAGAGGTCCGGTGATGCTAAAGTGCCAATATCGATCAGGGCAAATTTTCCAACATCCGCAATGCGATATTGGTTGTTACTGCGGATCTGCGAATATGCAGTGGGATAATCGGATTTAATATCCAGCCCTGGCCGAAGACGAAGGCCAATTACCAATAATGGCCAGCCTTGTTCCAGCGGCGGCAGGGGAAACATATATACGGGGCCGCAATAATCCCGAAATCCAATGCCACCAGCAGGAAGGTATGGGAAAATTGATATATCCAGATTTTCCGATAAAGCTTCGCGTTCCATCGCCCATGCAATGAGCAGGGTTTCAGATGCCGGTAGCTCTATTTCCGAGGCGTTAACGCCAGCAGGCAGCCCATCCATCGGGGTTTTAGTGAATCGGAGTTCGCATGCTGCTTGTTTTAATGCGTTTTCGGCGGGGGTCAGGCCCCGTTCGCTTTGGGCGGCCTGCTCGGCCTCGGTCATTTGGGCGGTGGACGCACTGCCAATGCTGATTGCCAATGCCAGGCAAAAGAAAAACCCCGCGTAAGTTTTTGCGATTTGGCGTTTCATCACCCCAGACTTACGCTCACAGCGCTTTCTGGCAATTCCTCGTCAAAACACCGCTGGTAAAATTCCGCCACGGTCTGGCGCTCCAGCTCATCACATTTGTTCAGGAATGTCAGGCGAAAGGCAAAGCCCACATCGCGGAAAATCTCGGCGTTTTGCGCCCATGTGATACAGGTGCGCGGTGACATAACAGTGGAAATATCACCGTTCATAAACGCCGTGCGGGTCAGGTCGGCGACCGTGACCATCTGCGATACGATCTTGCGGCCTTGCTCATTATTATAATGCGGGGCCTTGCCAAGCACGATCATGGTTTCCGCATCGTGGCTAAGATAATTCAAGGTAGATACAATCGACCAACGGTCCATCTGGGCCTGGTTGATTTGCTGAACGCCGTGATACAATCCGGTCGTATCCCCCAAGCCAACCGTATTGGCCGTGGCAAAAAGGCGAAAGCTTGGATGCGGGGTCAGGATTTTGTTCTGGTCCAGCAAAGTCAGTTTGCCATCGGTTTCCAGCACGCGCTGGATCACAAACATCACGTCAGGGCGCCCTGCATCGTATTCATCAAACACAATCGCACAAGGGTTTGACAGCGCCCAAGGCAGGATGCCTTCTTGAAATTCGGTGACCTGCACACCGTCGCGCAGCTTGATCGCGTCTTTGCCGATCAGATCAATGCGGCTGATATGGCTGTCGAGATTCACCCGCACAGTCGGCCAGTTCAGATGCGCCGCCACCTGTTCGATATGGGTGGATTTGCCCGTGCCGTGATAGCCCTGGATCATTACGCGGCGGTTATAACCAAAACCGGCCAGAATGGCGCGGGTGGTGTCGGGGTCAAACTTATAGGTCGGGTCAATCGGCGGGGTGCGGTCGGTGGGTTCCTTGAACGCTTTGATGCGCATATCGCTTTCAAAACCAAAGCTGGCACGGATGTCGAAATCTTCGGATGGGGTTTGGGTTTGGTCATTCGACATCGGATTTTCCTATCGATTCATTTTTGCAAGTTTTGGCGCATTTCTTAGTTGGGTGCAAGCCGCGTTTGGCCCCGGTCTTTTTATAACCATAATTGTGCTGAAGGAGATCAGGAGAGGTAATCAGATACATAGACGGGGTTCGGCGTGATGCGGTATCGGAGCAACCCGTATTGCCTTACGCAGTATTGATCTCTGGCTGCTTCGCAGGGATCAGGCCGTTGCCTGCCCCGAAAACACTTTTAGCCCGACAACCCCCGCAATGATCAGCATGATGCTGAGAATGCGCGCTAGTTCTTTTGATTCGCCAAACAGGAACATGCCCAATATGGCAACGCCAACCGCGCCGGTGCCTGTCCAGACCGCATAGGCGGTGCCAACCGGCAAGGTTTTCATGGCCTGAGCCAAAAAATAAAAGCTGATGATCATCGCAACAATGGTCAGCACCGAGGGCCATAACTTTGAGAACCCTTCAGTGTATTTTATGCCGATCGCCCAGCCCATTTCAAATGTGGCGGCGATCATCAGATATATCCAGGCCATTCTTTCCCCCAACTTTATGTTTCTTCGGGGTTATATGGGGCGGTTTGGCCTTGTTTTCAATAATAACCTGCGCCACGATATGCCGGATTAAAAGGATAAATGCACATGGACATAGATTTCATCCGCAGCCAGTTTCCCAGCTTTCAGGAGCCATCTCTGCAAGGGCAGGCGTTTTTTGAAAATGCCGGTGGCAGCTATACTTGCAAACCGGTGATTGACCGGCTTTTCCGGTATTATCATCAGCGCAAGGTGCAGCCCTATGCACCTTATGAAGCCAGCCGTTTGGCAGGCGCCGAAATGGACGAGGCCCGCATACGACTGTCGGCAATTATGAATATCGGGGTTGACGAGCTGAGCTTCGGGCCTTCAACCACGCAAAACACTTATGTTCTGGCGCAGGCATTCGGGCAAATATTAAAGGCTGGCGATGCGGTTATTGTCACCAATCAGGATCACGAGGCCAATACCGGCCCGTGGCGGCGGCTGGCGGATCGCGGCATTGAAATACGGGAATGGCAAGTGGATGCAGATACCGGCCATCTGGATACTGCTGGCCTGAAAAATCTGCTGGATGACAAGGTAAAGCTGGTGTGTTTCCCCCATGTTTCCAATCTGGTGGGCGAAATCAACCCCGTGGCAGAAATATGCGCCATGGTGCGGGCCGCGGGGGCGTATTCCTGTGTGGACGGGGTTAGTTTTGCGCCGCACGGATTGCCCGATATTGGCAGTTTGGGGGCCGATATTTACCTGTTTTCAGCCTATAAAACCTATGGGCCGCATCAGGGGATTATGTATGTGCGCGGCGCTTTGGCGGATGTTTTGCCCAATCAGGGCCATTATTTTAATGCCGCATCAAGGGTGAAAAAGTTTACCCCCGCAGGGCCGGACCACGCCCAGATCGCAGCCTGTGCAGGTTTGGCAGATTACGTAGATCTGGTGCATGACCACCATTTTGCACCAAACCCCGATGCCGCAGCGCGGGGGCGGGCGGTGTTCGAGCTGCAATCTGCGCAAGAAGCAAAGGTTTTGGCGCCGTTGCTGGAATATCTGCGAGCCCGTAATGATATTCGCCTGATCGGGCCAAGCGGGGTTAAAGGCAGGGTTCCGACAGTGGCAATACAAGGCCGCAAAACTGGCGAAGAATTGGCGCAAGACCTAATCAAACACAACATCATGGCAGGGGGCGGCGATTTTTATGCGGTGCGTCTGCTGGAGGGTTTGGGCATCGACCCCGCCAAAGGCGTTTTGCGCCTTAGCTTTGTACACTATACCAGTCAGGGTGAGGTTAAGCAGCTAATCAAGGCGCTGGATCAAACCCTGTAAACCGGCATTCCCTCCACCGGGGCGAAGCCGAGGCCATGCCCAAAAGGAAGTGGTCTTTTGCGCCAGCAAAAGCGCCGCTGGGATTGTGCGGGAGGGTTCCTGCGTGAAAAGAAGTTCTCCCGCCCTTCGGTTGGGCTTGGCCTCGCTACGCTCGGCTTCGGTTCGGGGTTAGCCTAGCCAGATGGAATTAAACGATTGCCCGCGCGATGTCATGGCAATGGTTGCAGCCTGGCCTGCTACTCGAAAGCTGGTGCCTACCCACTCATACGCCGGATCATAAAACAGGTTGATCTTTAACGGGCCACGGGTGGTATATTTTGTGCAATTCAACGCGCCCTCGTTTGTATTAAATGTTGCAGCGCCTGCGTTCAGGATGGTTAAATCCAGCGGTTTTCCGGTCTGGGTGCTGATCCATGTGGGGCGGCCCATAAAATCAGCGGTGAAATAGCTGGTGGTAGCAGGGTTGCCGGCAACAATGCCTTGAAAGCCGGTGCCGTCAATTTGCAAACCACCATCAACGCGATCGGCATTTGCATATTCGGCAGTGCCGTCATTATCAGTTGTAGATCGCAACTCCTGCAAAACCCCGTTTTGCCAGACCTCGCGGCTGGAAAGGTGATAGTTGAAATTGATGATGCCAAGAATGCTGATATCAAGCCGTGCCTCGACCTCGGCAATAATGCGACCTCCGGTCCGGGTTAACATTACCGAGGTCTCGCCCACCTGTTTACGGCCCAGAACCGCCGAAAACCGGCGCGTAGACGTTGCGGCAAGCGCGGGGCTGCCGATAAAGCCGGCAACTGCGGTTGCGCTGGTCAGGCCTGCTATAAATTTGCGACGGGTTGATAGCATTGAATAACCTCAAATATTTTGCATTTTATCGGGCTAATATAGGGGCTTGATCGGGCTTTGCATAGGTTTTGAAAAAATACGGCTTCCGGCTTGTGCAAAGCAAAAAAACCCATAGATTACAAAAAGCCAAGCAATTCAAAGGTTTCATAGCATGAATACTTACAAAGACCTGCCTGCCGCCATCGGCAACACACCGCTTATCCGCCTGAACAAGGCATCAGAACTGACCGGTTGCGAGATTTTAGGCAAAGCCGAATTTATGAATCCGGGTCAATCGGTTAAGGACCGCGCCGCGTTATCCATTATTCGGTCGGCCATTAAAAACGGCGAACTGCGCCCCGGTGGCACCATTGTTGAAGGCACCGCAGGCAATACCGGCATTGGCCTTGGGCTGGTGGGGGCGGCGATGGGGTTTCGCACCGTGATTGTTATTCCTGATACCCAAAGCCAGGAAAAAAAGGATATGATCCGCCTGACAGGTGCCGAATTGATCGAGGTTCCGGCCAAGCCATACAAAGACCCGAATAATTTTGTGCGTTATTCGGGCCGTCTGGCCGAGGCATTGGCAAAAACCGACCCCAACGGGGCGATCTGGGCCAACCAGTTTGACAACCTTGCCAACCGCCAAGCCCATATTGACACCACAGGGCCGGAAATCTGGGCGCAAACCAATGGCAAAATAGACGGGTTTATCTGCGCGGTTGGTTCTGGCGGCACATTGGCGGGTATGGCCACATATCTGCGCCATAAACACAATAACATAAAAATTGGTCTGGCTGACCCTGACGGGGCCGCGATCTATAGTTATTATACAACAGGAACGCTTGCATCCGAGGGCGGTTCCATTGCCGAGGGCATCGGGCAGGGGCGTATTACTGCCAATCTGGAAGGGTTGGAGGTGGATATGCCCTATAATATTCCCGATCGCGAAGCCTTGCCGGTTATTTTTGATCTTTTGGCCAATGAGGGGCTTTGTATGGGCACTTCAACGGGCATAAATATTGCTGGCGCGATCCGCATGGCCAAAGATATGGGGCCGGGGCATACCATTGTTACCGTTTTGGCAGATTATGGCACCCGCTATCAATCAAAGCTGTTTAACCCTGAATTTTTGCGCTCCAAGGATCTGCCGGTGCCGCAATGGCTGCTTGAAAGCCGTGCGGATATTCCATCGGTGATGCAGGCGGGCTGATCTTGCTTGCAATTCGTGTCGGCGCGCGGAATAAAGTTGTATGATTAGAAATATTTTACGCCCTGCGTTGGTTATGCTATTTTTCCTGATGGCCGGTTTTGGCGTGGCGCAAACCGAAACACAGCTGGAAAACCTGGCAATATGGGATGCCACGGCTGCGCGGGCAGAGGCTGTGCTAGAGCTGAAACAGGCATCAAACCCATCATTGGAGGTTTTGCGCACTGAGCTGGCCGGTCAGCGCAGTGCTGCGCAGGCCATGTATCAAGAAGGGCTTTCTGATGTAACTGCTTTGGCGGCGCAGCTTGCTGCACTTGGCCCCGAGCCTGAATCCAGCGACCCAGAACCGCCTGAAATTGCGGCTTTCAGAGAAGAAATCACGCAAAGCCTGGCGCGGGCCAATGTGCCGGTTCTGGAAGCCGATATGGCCTATCGACGGGCAAATGATCTGATCAAGCAAATCGATACGCTGATCCGCACCCGCATAAACGAACAACTAACCACCCTTGGGCCTTCGCCGCTTAATCCTGCGCTTTTTGGTAAAGTTGTTACTGAACTGGGCCGGTATAGCGCTCGTGTCCGGGGGGAAATCACTGAAGCGTTCAGCCCCGAACAAATCTATCGCGGTCAGGTTTTGCACCGGTTGCCATTTTTGATATTGGCAATTGTCGCCAGTTTCGGCCTGCTATTCGGGGTGTTGCCAATTTTATTACGCCGTCTTGGCCGGTTGATTGAAATTGCTGAAACACCGGGCCGGCGACTCGGCTGGGCATTGTTGCTGAATATTATGCGTATTGTTGTGCCGGGGCTGGCGGCTGCCGGTTTGATTTGGGTGGTTGAATTTTCCGGTATTCCGGGGTTTTGGGGTCAAGCCATTACCAGCAAATTACCCATTATCGGGGTCATTGCTGTGGGCAGCTATTGGTTGGGTAACAGCCTGACGGGCGGGCGCTGGGCAACCCGCAATATCGGGATAATTTCGGCTAAATACAAAAAACCGGCGCGGCGTATTATTGCCATGCTGGGGCTGATATTGATTCTGAAAACTCTGGCCGATGCGGTGGTGGGGCGTATGGTGCTGGCCCCTGATGTTACCGCCGCGATTGAATTTCCCATTGTGCTGCTGGGCAGCTTTTTTCTGTATCGCGCGGCGCGGCTGATAAAAATATCGACCAATTCGGACAAAGATGACGGGCTTAATGTTGCGTTTTTACGGTTCATTCGACGCGCGGTGCTGGTGCTGTCATTTGCGGCGCCGATACTGGCGGCAATCGGGTATTTTGCAGCGGCGCAATTTTTGCTATATCCAACCATCCTGTCGCTGGCGCTGCTTGGCACAGCTTATGTGGTTTTTGCAATTATCGTAGAGGTTCTGGAAAGCTGGCTTGGCAGCGGTGTGCAGGCAGACGGGAAAAGTGATTTGCGGCTTTTGCCGGTGTTGCTCGGGTTTATGATTATGCTGGGCACCGTTCCGTTTTTGGCCCTGATCTGGGGCGCGCGGGTTTCGGACCTGACGGAAATGTGGGTGCTGTTGAATGACGGTATTCCATTGGGGGAATCGCGCATTTCACCCTCGGTGGTATTTGTATTTGGCGTGGTATTTACGCTTGGCTATATGCTGACGCGGGTTTTGCAAAAAGTATTCCGCACCTCGGTTCTGCCGCGTACCCGTATGGATACCGGCGGCAAGAACGCGATCCTGTCGGGGATATCTTATGTGGGCTTTACGCTGGCGGCACTGGCGGCGATTTCGGCCACCGGCATTGATCTTTCCAGCTTGGCAATTGTTGCGGGTGCCCTGTCTGTCGGTATCGGGTTTGGCTTGCAAAATATTGTCTCGAATTTTGTTTCGGGCATTATTTTGCTGATTGAACGCCCCATCAAGGAAGGTGACTGGATCGAGGCCGGCCCGTATTCCGGCTATGTGCGAAAAATCGCGGTGCGCTCCACGATTATCGAAACATTTGAGCGTTCAAAAGTAATTGTGCCCAACAGTGATCTGGTGGCAGGGCCGGTGTTGAACTGGACCCATTCCAACATGGTCGGGCGGGTCAAGGTGCCGGTCGGGGTTGCCTATGGCACGGACCCGAGGCTGGTTGAAAAGATCCTGCTGGGGATCGCGGAAAAACACCCGATGGTTCTAAAAGACCCGGCACCTTCGGTTATTTTTCAGGGGTTCGGGGCAGATTCAATGGATTTTGAAATCCGGGCGTTTCTGCGGGACGTAAACTGGATGCTATCAGCCAAGTCTGACATGAACTTTGAGATCGTGCGGCAGTTTGCTGAGCACAATATAGAAATCCCGTTTGCACAGCGCGATATTAACCTTAAAAATATCGATGAACTCGGCGCAGCCTTTCGTGGCGAGAGGTTGAAACGCTAGCCATCTGAATCTAGGGTCAGGACCGGTGTGTATGGTTCGGGTTCTGGTCTAGTCACTGAATACGCGGCTGATTTTTACCTGCTCCCAAGCCCAGACAACTTCGGTCAGTTTTTCTTCGTCATCGCGCCGCCCGCCGTTCAGGTCAGGGTGGAGATCTTTGACCAAGGCTTTGTAAACCTTGCGTAATTCCATCTTTGACATAGTATTGGGTGACCCTAATATATCCAGCGCCTTGCGTTCCGTGGGGGGCAGGCGGCGGGTATTATTGGCAGCGGACTGATTGCTGGCGGGGTTCATGGTGGCATTGCTGCCCAATACTTCATGCGGATCATCAAAGCCGAACCGTTTCCATGCCTCGGCCTCTGGGTCGCTGGGGGTTTTGGGTTTGTCTTTGTTAAAGGGCTGGGTCGGGCGGCCCCAGACCTTGTCGGATTCGTCTTGCTGGTCGGGCGTGATGTGCACCTGCCCGTCAAAGAAATTCCAAGAACGGTTGTGTTCACGAATATGATCCAGACAAAACCAGATGAAATTATCCAGATCATCGGCCGATTTGGGCGCGCGGTATTTGCCGGGCAACATGCAGCCGTCTTTTTGGCATTCGCGCGACGATGTTTCCACCGCGCCCGACATGCCACGTTTTCTGGACCGGCGCTTTTTGTCTGCGCCAACAGAAATATCAAAATTTAACGGGGAGCGCTTGCGCATCCAACAATTTCCTTTTAGCAGTTTTGATAAGTGCGGAGCACAGCATAGGGGCAAACTGGCAAACGCCAACCCCTGAAATCACAAAAAGGTCGAAAAAATGAATTATACCGAGCGAATGGAAACAAAGCTGACCAAAGCATTCAGCCCCAGCCATTTGGAAATCATTGATGAAAGCGAAGCCCATCGCGGCCATGGTGGTTACCGCGAGGGCGGCGAGACCCATTTCAAGATCAATATCAAAGCTGAATTTTTTAACGGCATGAGCCGGGTGGCCCAACAGCGCGCAGTGATGGCCGCTGTAAGGCAGGAGTTGGAAGAGAGAGTGCACGCATTGGCGCTAGTGGTCTCGGGAACCGAACAAAAACCGGCCCCGAGGCCAAAATAAAAATTTAAGAACGCTTAACGAATTTCAGAATGAAAAGTGCAACAGATGCACCGAGCGCACCAAAAATAACAGAATTAAGCACAACCCCGATTATACCGCTGCCGATATAAATCCCGAGACTTGCTATGATCTGGCTGATAACAAGGGCGCCTACGACACCTACAACTATATTTCCAATAGGGCCGAGGCCGTAGTCAGGTTTTTTCTCGGTCAAGAACCAGCCGATTGCGGCCCCGACGGCAGCAGTGATTAGATATGCTAGAATAGCCATAGATGTTTCCTTTTGTATTATTTGGTGTTTAGTTGGGTACAGCTTTATGAATTAAAATATTAACCATCCGGTTTCTATCAGATCAGTGCAGGAGAGGCCACAAATTAATTCCCGGAATGGGCACAAGGCACACAGGAGCATGGCTGCGGTATATTGGGGGGGAAACCCGTTTATACTGGCCGGCCCACGTCGCGCTGTGCGGCGACGGAGCATCGCCGGGGCTATTAAAACCCGAAATGAATAACGGGTTCATATCATTGGAGTGACGGTTTCGGGAGCCGGTTAACCCCGTTTTGCTGGCCCAAGAATTGGCGTATCAACCGATGCGCCCGTGCCGGTTCCGGAATGATCGTAATTCAGGGTTGGGCTGGCACTTGTTTGTTCTGGGCTGTTGCTATCGGCCATGCCCATGGTTGGCACAGGTTTGGGGCCGGGAAATGGCAAAGACCGCGACGAGTCAACCTCGGGTTCTTCCATAAACGGTGCGCCTTGCGATTCTTCGGGAACATAAGCAGGTATCGGTTCGGGGAAAGATTCGGTTTTGCCAGCCATTGCCGGTTCTGGCACCTTTATCGACGCAATCGCCGCTGCTGCAGGGGCCACTGCTTGGACAATGCCGCGCGCCCGCTGATTGCGCAGGTTTTCGAGCTTTTCATCCAGTGACACTGGCTCGTTTTTGGTGCTGCGCTTGAAAACCAGATAGGTCAGCTCCGTGGTTACAGGTTTTTTCATCATGCCCGGTTTTTCTTCAACCGAAAATGATTCCTGCCCGACAAACTCCCAACCGTTTTTTGCTTCGGCGTTTAATGCCTCGGTCAGCGCATGGGCAAACCGTTCGGGCACGGTTTTCATGCCTTTGGCTTTTTTGCTGGCTGCAGGGGTTGGAAGCAGGCGATATTCAAACATGGTTTTTCCTTGAATTAAATTCTTGGTATGGGCAAAATATTATTTACCATTATTAACAATAACTCGATAAGTGTGGCAAAAGAATGTCGCCTAGCCCAGTTTTTTGCGGATAATTTCGTTCACAGCCTTTGGATTGGCCTTGCCGCCGGTGGCTTTCATGACCTGCCCGACAAACCAGCCCGCCATATTGGGTTTTTCCTTGGCGGCGGCGACTTTATCGGGGTTGGCGGCAAATATTTCATCCACGGCAGTCTCGATTGCGCCGGTGTCGGTTACCTGTTTCATGCCTCGGGTTTCAACAATTTCGGCAGGGTCGCCGCCCTCGTTCCAGACAATTTCAAACAATTCCTTGGCAATTTTACCCGATATGGCATCCGATCCGATCAGATCGATAATGCCACCAAGTTGCGCAGCAGAAACCGGTGATTCTGTTATTGCGTGGCCTTCTTTGTTCAAGCGGCCAAATAATTCGTTGATCACCCAGTTGGCGGCCATTTTACCATCACGCCCCGCCGCGACCTTTTCAAAATAGCTGGCGCTGGTGACATCGGCGGTCAAAACCCCCGCATCATATTCTGTCATGCCAAAATCGCTGACAAAACGGGCTTTTTTAGCATCGGGCAATTCGGGCAATCCGGCCTGAATATCATCAACCCATGCCTGTTCAATTTCCAGCGGCAGCAGGTCGGGGCAGGGGAAATAACGATAATCATGGGCTTCTTCTTTTGACCGCATAGAACGCGTTTCGCCCTTTACCGGATCATAAAGCCGGGTTTCCTGATTGATTTCGCCGCCGTCTTCCAGGATGGCAATTTGCCGTTTGGCTTCATAATCAATGGCTTGCACGATAAAACGCATGGAGTTCATGTTTTTGATCTCGCAGCGGGTGCCAAGAATAGAAAAATCATCCGCCACGCGGAATTTTTCATAGGTGCCCGCTTTGCAAACCGAAACATTCACATCGGCCCGCATCGAGCCTTCTTGCATATTGCCATCACAGGTTCCCAGATACCGTAGGATTTGCCGCAATTTGCGCACAAATTCGGCAGCCTCTTCGGGGCCGCGAATATCGGGGCGGCTGACAATTTCCATCAGGGCCACGCCGGTGCGGTTGAAATCGACAAAAGACATTTCAGGGTCCATGTCATGCACCGATTTACCGGCATCCTGTTCCATATGAATGCGTTCAATGCGCACGCGCCGCGCCACGCCCGGTTCCATATCGACCAGCACTTCGCCCTCGCCGACAATAGGATGGTAAAGCTGGGAAATCTGGTATCCCTGGGGCAGGTCGGGGTAAAAATAATTCTTGCGATCAAAACGCGAAAACAGATTGATTTTGGCCTTTAACCCCAGCCCTGTGCGCACCGCCTGTTCCACGCAATATTCATTAATTACCGGCAACATGCCGGGCATGGCCGCATCAACGAGTGACACATTGGAATTGGGTTCGGCCCCGAATTTGGTGGACGCCCCCGAGAATAATTTGGAATTGGAGGCTATTTGCGCGTGGACTTCCAGCCCGATTACCAATTCCCAATCGCCCGTGGCACCGGCGATGATTTTTGGTTTGGGTTCGGTATAGGCAAGCTCGGTCATGATGGTATCCGCTAAAAAGAGATCAGCGCCTTTTACGAAACCCTGCAAGCTGGGGCAAGTGGGCGTTCATGAAAGATTAGAATTATTGCTGTAATCAGAAAAACATGTGACTTGTGGAGGGTTGAATGTTGCAAAAACTGGTCAAAGCAGTGCTTGTTTGTATTCCTTGTGTGCTGGGGGCCTATTTTTTATTGATGTTTGTGGAGCATTTGACCGGTGCGCCCCCGACAATAACCGGCACCATTACCGCAATATTGATTCCGGTTATTATCGGCATTCCGGTGCTTTTTGTGATCGAGGGTCAGGCCGAACGGCTTAGCATAGCCGTGGTTCAACTGGATGATCTACGCCTTGAGGCCGAAGACCGCGCCAAGCGGGATTCCATGACCGGCCTTTATAATCACCAGTATTTTATGGACCGGATACGGATGTCAAAAAGCGATGCAGACAAGGGGTCTTTGTTGGTGCTGGATATTGATAAATTCAAGAATATCAATGACAGTTTTGGCCACCAAAAAGGCGACGAAGCCCTGATTTCGGTAGTCAAAGCAGTGCGAGCATCGGTGCGCGATACCGATATTATTGGCCGTATCGGCGGCGAGGAATTTGCGGTTTACCTTCAGAATGCCTCCAAGGAGGATGCCAAAATGGTTGCCAATCGCATACGTGAAAATGTTGAATCTATTGCATTTGAACCCAAAAAAGGTTTGCTTGCATCCCTTACGGTCAGCATCGGCCTTGCCATGAAGCGCGAGGTCGGCAACATGGTCCATGCATTGAAACTGGCCGATATGCGCATGTACGAGGCCAAAAACACCGGCCGCAACCGTGTTGTGCATTCCGGTTCGGATGCGGGCATTAACAGCACAGATTCAGCCCCGACAGATTAAAGTTTCGGCAACCATGCACCTGCTGAGCTGAATCGGTTATTTGCGCAAGATCGGGGCGATTTCATCCAGCATTGCCAAACGTTTTTTG
The DNA here is from genome assembly GCA_026982575.1 of Paracoccaceae bacterium. Lineage (GTDB taxonomy): Bacteria > Pseudomonadota > Alphaproteobacteria > Rhodobacterales > Rhodobacteraceae > UBA3077. Next base: position 13,066 of record JALSGU010000237.1, read on the forward strand.
CGTAAATCCTCCAACCTGAAATCGCTGGTTGGCTTAACATCGGTTTCGGCAAGATGGATTTTATGGTTCAAGTCGTGATATTCATCAAAAAGCCGCGAAAAATGCGGGTCTTCTTCCTTTAGGATGCGTATTTTATCGGCATATTCAGGGAATTGCTCATCCAGTTCATTGGGAGTATGTGACATTGTCGTCTCCTTTGCTTTTGTGTTATATTAGCTATGTAAGCAGGGAATAAATTGACTCAAGTCAGGTTCCCGAAAGAATTTCTTGACTTTTTTGGTCGGGCAATATTTTTTAGATATTTACTATGTCAGAGGCCATACCATGAGACGCCCAATTGTCGGAATAATCGGAAACCATCAAATGATAGGGGATGATTACCCCGTGCAAGCGGTGGGTATCATGAATATCGACGCGGTTTCGCAGGTTGCCGGTGCTATCCCGCTCATCATTCCGGCTATGCCCTCGGAGGCCACGGTGGAGGAGCTGGCAAATATTTGCGACGGCTTTATGTTTACCGGCGGTCGCCCCAATGTGCATCCCAGCCATTACGGCCATGAACCCACCGAGGCCCATGGCATGTTTGATATGGACAGGGATAATCTGACATTGCCGCTGATCCGTCACTGTGTTGAAGCCGGCACGCCGATCCTGGGCATTTGCCGCGGGTTTCAGGAATTCAACGTGGCATTTGGCGGCACTTTGCACCCTGAAATCCGCGATCTTCCGGGCCGCATGAACCACCGGATGCCACCAGATGGCACCATCGCCGAAAAATTCGAAGCCCGCCATATTGTTTCGCTGGATTACGGCGGTGTATTTGCCGAGATTTTTGGCAGCGTCGAGGTTTGCGTGAATTCCCTGCACGGTCAAGGCATCTGCGAACCGGCCGACCGTGTGGTGGTCGAGGGGCGCGCCGATGATGGCACCATCGAGGCGATATACATCAAAGATGCACCGGATTTTGCCTTGGCAGTGCAATGGCACCCCGAATATAACGCCAGCCAGAACGAGGTCTCGCGCCCGTTGTTTCAGGCATTTGGTGATGCGATGCGCAGCAAGATCGCCAAGGGGCAGGCATAAGGGCTGCCCCCCCGTAAATCCGTTGATATACCGCTTGGTGCCGGTTTATTCCCAGCGCCAAAGTGCCGGAATAAACCGATAGGCGTTGCCTTCCTTTATGGCATGGCCCACCCCGGGAAACGGAAAATGATAGCCAACCAGCGTAATGCGGTCGTTTGATGCCCAATCCAGCAACCGTTTGCGCGTGGCCACGGACATATCGCCATCCATATCCGGCGAACCATACCATTCCGGGCGCTCGAAATCAAAATAGGCATTGCGCGTCACATCGCCGGTAACGATCAGTTCTTGGCCATCGCTTTCAAGATGAAGCGACATGTGCCCGGGCGTATGCCCCGGTGTTGAAATCATGGTGATGCCAGGCGCGATTTCGGTATCACCCTGCACAAGGTTAAGCTGCAACAGGTCTGCATTTAACGAATTGACCGCGCCAACCACAAGGTTTTGCTGGGTTTCGTCGATGGTATCGATGCGCCCGGGGGTCAGCCACCAGTTATGTTCGGCTTCGGAAATAAAATACTGGGCATCGGGAAAGATCGCTTCGTCAAAATCATCGCGAATGCCCCAGATATGGTCGGGATGGGCATGGGTAAGCATAACATGGGTGATGCTGTCATAATCAATTCCAGCAGCCTCCAGATTACCAAGCATCTTGCCGGCGGTGGTCGATACACGATTGCCCGAACCCACATCGACCAATACCACCGCATCGCCAAGCTCGATCACGACATGGTTGGTATGGGAAAAAATGCGCTCGGTCTCCAGAAAGTGGCGGATCATAAATGCCTCCACTTCGGCGCGGTCGGCATTGATGCCCGCCGCCGTGCCCGGAAGAAAGAAATTACCGTCCGAAACAATGGTGATTTTGGCATCGCCGATGGTAAACCGGAAATATCCGGGGGCCTGATCGCCATCGGGGCCGGCATATGCGGCAACCTGTGGTGCGCTAAGCGCCAGCGCCGGGGCGGCGGCTGTCATTTTCAATATATCGCGGCGGCTTGGTTTCAATAGGCTCATCTTTGTCTCCCCAATGATTTTTACAGCTTGGGCGCGATTGTGCGATATTGCAAGTCTTTGGGTCAATTGCGATAACGCCGCATGACCAACACGCTGATTCCCCTTGATCGTCGTTTATCCGTGGCCCCGATGATGGGTTGGAGCGACCGCCATTGCCGGTATTTTCACCGGCTGTTAAGCGCGCGCACATTGTTATATACCGAAATGGTAACCGCCGCGGCGGTTGTTCATGGCGATCAGGACAGGTTGCTGGGGTTCCATTCGGCAGAACAGCCGCTGGCGTTGCAGCTGGGCGGGTCTGACCCGAAATTATTGGCAATTGCCACCAAGGCCGCCGTTGAACGGGGGTATGTTGAAATAAACCTGAATGTCGGGTGCCCGTCCGACAGGGTGCAATCGGGCAGTTTCGGTGCGGTATTGATGGAACAGCCCGATCTGGTGGCCAAATGTGTGGATGCCATGATCAACGCTGCGGGTGATGCGGAAATCACGGTAAAATGCCGGATCGGAGTTGATGACCAGATCGCGGAAAAAGTGCTGCCCGATTTTTTGCAAACCGTGTCGGGGGCAGGGGTGCAAAGCTTTACCATCCATGCCCGAAAAGCGTGGCTGCAAGGGTTAAGCCCCAAGGAAAACCGCGAGATACCGCCGCTGGATTACCCGCTGGTTTACCGGATGAAACAGGATTTTACCGATCTGGAAATTTGCATCAATGGCGGCATAACCTCGCTTGATGAGGCCAGATTCCATCTGGAAAATGGTGTTGACGGGGTTATGATCGGGCGATCCGCCTATCATAACCCCGCCGATATTCTGTGCGCGGCCGACCGGCAAATATTCGGAAACGGGGTTGATTGCGACATTACCGATGCCATTCATAAAATGTTGCCTTATATTGAGATTGAACTGTCAAAAGGCGCAAGGCTCAACCAGATTACCCGCCATATGCTGGGCGCGTTTTCCGGGCGGAACGGCGCGCGCAACTGGCGGCGGGTAATTTCCGAGGGCGCGCATTTGCCCGGCGCTGGTCCGGAACTTGTTCTTACAGCCATGGAGGGTTTGTGATGGAATATATTCCGCTTTTGCTGGTAATGCTGGGTATCGGTGCATTTGCCGGTATAGTCGCCGGATTGCTGGGGGTTGGCGGCGGCATAATTCTGGTGCCGGCATTTTATTATACATTTACGGCTTTGGGCTATGACAGCCCGCAGATTATGCAAATCTGTGTGGCAACGTCGCTGGCGACCATTGTTGTTACTTCGGCGCGCTCGGTGCTTGGCCATCACAAAAAGGGCGCGGTTGACTGGGATATTCTGCGCGGTTGGGCGCCGGGAATTGCGCTGGGGGCCATTCTGGGGGTGTTGATTGCCAGCGGGCTGAAATCAAATTCACTGATGATGATTTTTGGTATTCTGGGTCTACTTGTTGGCAGCTATATGGCCTTTGGCAGGTCTGACTGGCGTTTGGGGATCGAAATGCCAAAGGGGATTCGACGGTTGGTTTTTGGCCCGATCATAGGTTTTTTATCGGTTCTAATGGGCATAGGCGGCGGCAGTTTCGGGGTGCCGATGATGACGCTTTATGGCCGTTCAATCCACCGTGCAGTTGCCACGGCGGCCGGGTTTGGTATGCTTATTGCGGTGCCGGCGGTGATTGGTTTTTTGCTGACAGGGCATGATTTGACCAATAAGCCGCCCTTTACCCTTGGTTTGGTGAATATCCCTGCTTTTATGGTGGTTGTTGCCATGACAACCTTAACCGCCCCCATTGGCGTTCGCCTTGCCCATGCCATGGACCCAAAGCCGCTTAAACGGGTTTTTGCGGTTTTTATTGCGATTATGGCGGCGAATATGCTGCGAAAAGCTTTGTTTGGTTAGGCTATTGACGAAAAATCATTTCGTCGCGGCGAATAACAGTTTCGGTTAACTGTTCAAGATAGCTCATGCCCAGAAGTGATGAATGCAAAGCGCGGCGCTGTGCAATCGCGCCTTCGACATTACGCACCATCACATCACCGATCTGGATAGATTCAAAAACATAAGGTGCCACATAGGTGCGTCCGCCAGCGGTGGTAAGCGGTATGGAATAATCAAGGGTTTTGGGGTCAATTCCGATCCGCATTGCATCATCATAGCGCAGCAATACAATGGATGCGCCGGTATCTACCATCAGGCCAACGTCAACGCCTTCAATCTGGGCGATTGCCCTGAAATGGCCATCCCATGCACGGTCAAGCTGTGCTTCGGATGCGTTAATGGTGGCAAGGGCGGCAATTGGTGCAATCCGGGCAGGAGACGCAACTTGAATGGCCCCAAGAATGGTTACACCGGCAATAAGGGTTGTTGCGGCCACTGCTGCATTTGAAACAGCCGCACCATTTTGGGAGCGCTGCGCAAGCATCAATCCAAAAGCCGTGGCAAGCAATATTGAAATCAGAATATCCAGCCAGATAACCCCGCCGGGCAGGGTTGTTGCGGCGCTGATCGGCGCGCGCATGATCAAAAGGCCCGCACCATAAGCAAGCAATATCAAAGTCAAAAAGCGCATAGCTGTCCCTTTTCCATTCGGGACACCCTATCCCTTTTGAACATTTTTTTACAGACTAATTAAAGATATTTAACAAACTGTGACTATTAAGACTCATGTCGCTGCTGTCTGGCTTTTCGGCCCCCGCGACGTTTCGGTTGCAAAAGTCCCGCACGCCCGGGCAAGGCATCTGCAATTTTGCTGCGCTGCTCTTTGGTCATTCCTGACCATTCGGCAATTTCCCGCCTTGTGCGGTTACAGCCAATACAAATCCCTGCATCCTCGTCCATAATGCAAATTTTCACACAAGGTGAATCGCTCTCCTTGCGTTGCCAAAGATCGTCCGTTTTCACGGGTTTCGCCCCATATATCCAATGCGGTCCAGTACACCTTGCAGAATATAGGAAGCAGCGACATGGTCAATGACCTCGGCGCGACGTTTTCGGGATGTGTCTGCTTCCAGCAAGGCCCGTTCTGCGGCAACCGTAGAAAGCCGTTCATCCCAAAATGTAATAGGCAATTGGCAAAGCGGTGCCAGATTGCGCGCAAAAGCCCGCGTAGATTGGCAGCGCGCCCCTTCGGACCCGTCCATATTCATCGGCAGGCCCAGAACAATGCCGCCAATGGCACGATCATTCAGGACTTTTATCAATGCCTCAGCGTCCTTGCCAAATTTTGTGCGGCGCAGGGTTTCATAGGGGGTTGCAACGGTGCGCGATGTGTCCGATACGGCCAAACCGATGGTTTTGGTGCCAAGATCCAGCCCGATCAGGGCTGACTTTGGCCGGACAGCCCCGAGAAATGCGGCAATATCATCGGTGATCATTCTGTAGCAACACCGGCTGAAACCGCAGCCGCGCGAATGATTTCCAAACCGTCGTCTTCTCTGAAAACCTCTTGGGCTTCGGCCCAGATGGCGGTGGCGCGGTCGGTTTCGTTCAGCACGCCATATGCACCGATCAATCTGGCCCATTCATCGGCAGAGCCACCATCAATGGCCAAACGGCTGGCAAGACCGGCCACCATATTGCGGATCATTTCCTGCTGTTCGTCTGCGGACATATCTCCCGCAGCCTCGATGTCTTGCAAGGACGGGCCGCGCGGCACATCGGGGCGGGTAATTCCTGCTGCTTCGGCAATGGCGCCGATCTGGGCGCGGATCGATGGAATCCATGGTGCATCTTCTGGCCCTTCCTCCAGCAGCCCTGCCCATAGGCGATAGGCCTGTTCGGGATAGCCGTACTGGTTGGCGGTATAACCGGCAAAATACCGGCCGCGCGGGTTGCTGGCATCCAGAACCAGCGCTTTTTCCAAGGCTCTGAATGCTTCGGGGGAAACATATCCGCCGGCCGCGTTGATCATTAATTCTGCATGGGCAATATGATCGGCGGCAGTGGCGTCATCGCCCAAAAGCGCGATAACCGTATCCTGTGCCTGTCGCGCTTCGATAAAACGTTGCAGGCTGGCCAGATTTCGCGCCAGCATCTGATGGCCAACCAAATCGTCAGGGCGGTCAAGCAGCGCTTGTTTGAGCTGGTTTACCAAGTCGTTTTGTTCATCATTAACGGTGTTGATGCCGGGAAAGCTGCCCTCGGCCATTCCGGCTCGACGTTCCTCGGAAATGGCTTCTGCTTCGGCTTGGGACGGGCGGTCGGCATCCAGCGCTTCGCGGTCTTCACGCATTTTGGCTTGTAGGGCGACGTTATCGGCTAACGGAAAATCCCTTGCGCCCGGGGTGCCTATGGATTGATAGGTGGCAAACCCGCCAATAACAATAACGCCGATAATACCAAGACCGGCGATCTGCGTTATCCATTGCGGCGCATTTTTGGTTGCGGTCTCGACCTGTTCGGCATCGGCTGCGGCCAATAAACGTCTGGAGATTTCGGCACGGCTGCGCTGGGCCTCGGTTTCGGTCAAAATCCCTTTGTTCAGGTCCGAATCAACCTCGATCAACTGGTCGCGAAATACCTGCATATCATAGCTGGCGCGCCGCTGCCCGGCAGAATTGTTGCTGCGCAGCATCGGGATAAGCGCCCAGCCCAGTAAAACAAGCGTTAACGCCGCCATCGAAACCCAAAACATCATATTTAACCAATCCTCGTTTTTTGCGCAGATTACGCGCTAGTTACCCCAAGCCGCAATGGGCGATTTTGATGCAGTCAAAGCTGCCAAAATTATGTCGCTTATCCCGCATGAATCGCCGGATCGAAGCTTTGATATATCACTTGAAATGCCGTATCACACATAACATAGCCGTGAGAGTGCCCATGAAACGATATTCCGCCTTTGCCATTGCAAAACAAGCCTGCCAACAGCATTCCGGTTGGGAAAAGGCGTGGCGTTCGCCTGTGGCAAAGTCCGAATATGACGTGGTGATTGTTGGTGCAGGCGGGCACGGGTTGGCAACAGCGTATTATCTGGCCAGAAATTTTGGCATAACCAATGTGGCGGTGATTGAAAAAGGCTGGCTGGGGGGCGGTAATACGGGGCGCAACACCACGATTATCCGGTCCAATTATCTGCAAGACGAAAGTGCCGCCATATACGAAAAAGCGCGGGGGTTATATGAAACCCTGTCGCAGGATCTGAATTACAATATTATGTTCAGCCCGCGGGGCGTGATGATGCTGGCCCAGACCGAACATGAATTGCGCGGGTTCAAACGCACCGCCCATGCCAATGCCATTCAGGGTGTAAAAACAAAAATGCTGACCCCGCATCAGGTTAAGAAAAAAGTGCCGATCATGGAAATCAACGGCCCGCGATACCCTGTGCTGGGGGCGTTGTGGCAGGCGCGGGGCGGCACGGCGCGCCATGACGCGGTGGCGTGGGGCTATGCAAGGGCGGCCTCGGATATGGGGGTTGATATTATTCAACAAACCGAGGTGACGGGCATTGATCAGGCGCATGGTGTTATAACCGGTGTGCAAACCTCGCGCGGGGCAGTGAAATGTAAAAAGCTGGCGATCGTGGTCGCGGGGCATTCGGGCCTGTTGGCGGAAATGGCCGGTTTCAGGCTGCCCATAGAATCCGTATCCCTGCAAGCCATGGTCACCGAGCCGGTCAAGCCCTGTCTGGATGTGGTGGTGATGGCCAATACCGTGCATGGGTATATGTCGCAATCCGACAAAGGTGAACTGGTTATCGGGGGTGGTGCAGACGGGTATAACAATTATACCCAGCGCGGCAGTTTTCACCATATCGAGGAAACGGTTCGCGCGCTTGTTGAAACGTTTCCGATCATTTCACGTCTGAAAATGCTGCGCCAATGGGGCGGGATTGTTGACATGACCGGTGACCGGTCCCCCATTATTGGTAAAACACCGTTGGAGGGATGTTTTATAAATTGCGGTTGGGGAACCGGTGGTTTCAAGTCTATTCCCGGGTCGGGCTGGGCTATGGCCGAAACCGTGGCCAAAGGCATTCCGGGGGATCTTGCCGCGCCATTTGGCATGGACCGTTTTGCTGATGGCCGCTTTGTTGATGAAAGCGTGGCGGCCGGGGTGGCGCATTAGTGCACATTTTTGCCACAATTCGCCTTATTTCAGATGTCAAAACGCTGGCGTGTGGCAATCTGGTTGCGCAGCTTTATCTGCCGCGCCCGGATCAGGAAGATCATTATAGCCATAAGGATTCCATAAAAAACCCAATGGACCAGTTCGTTATTCATTTCGCGACCGGTGATGGTATAGCCGATTTTAGCAATAAGGGATTGTGTTACATCGCTAAATCCAGCCCAATAAAACAACAAGGCATCAATAAACTCACTCATTGTCTTGCTCCTGTATTTGTTGCAACTGTCAGGTTATTTAATCTCTACTGGGATACCATAAATAAGCATTTGGTTGCAAATTTTACGCAATTCATTTGGTTAATGGATTTTCAGCAAAAATGGATGGATATTTTGTTGCAGCTAAGGCATTCAAGAGACACAATAAATTCAGGGTTAAGGCCGCTTCTGGCGAGGCTATGTGTAAGGCAATTAATCTTTAGCGCCATCCAAATGTGGCAAAAACCCGCCGAAAGTATGGCGAAAATCAGGCAAGAGGGGCCGCTATGTTGAAAAACCTGCCACTTGGCAAACGTCGAATCACTTTGGCTGCATTGTTTGCATGGGCAGCAGGGACCGTTTGGGCTTTTGTTGCGCAACACCCCGAGTTTTTTGCGGCTATGGGGTCTTTTTCACTGTGCATCAGTTTTAGCCTGTTCTTGACGGACCGCTATATAGGTCAAGAAGCCAGGCGCCATTGGGATTCACAGATATTGACCCAAACCCGCATGATTTGGCGCTATTTCCAGAATATCGAGCAAAACAAAGAATATAACGACCCGACCCCGCAAAATAAATTGCGCGACCAGATCACCACCAATTTTGAGGATTTGCTGGCCGCCAAGGCGCAGGAACGTGGATTTGAAAAATTCAGAACCGAACTGTTTTTCACCATCACCGGCACCCTGCAATGGGGGTTCGGGGCCATCTTGATTAGATTTATCATTGGAGAGGGATAAGAAATGCTGCTCCTTACCTGTCCGTATTGTGGCGTAACCGCCGAAGAAACTGAATTCCACGGTGGTGGAGAGGCCCATATAAAACGGTTTGCTGGTGGCTCGGATGACGCAGAATTCACCGGTTATCTGTTTGAAAAGAAAAACCCGCGCGGTGTGGTTTTTGAACGCTGGCGGCATGTTTATGGCTGTGGAAAATGGTTCCACGCAGCGCGCTGTTCCGCAACGCTGGAAATTTTCGGAACCTATAGCGCCCAAACCGTTAAGCCGTCCGAGGCCGTCATAAGCGTCATTCAGGCCAGGCGCCCCGATTGGCAGGTAAAACCATGAGCCATCGCATAAAAAAATCCGGCATTCTGATTGATCGCACTAAGCCCAAAAACTTTACCTTTAACGGGAAAAAATTCAGGGGTTTCCAAGGGGATACATTGGCCTCGGCCTTGCTGGCAAACGGGCAGGTCTTGATGGGGCGTTCATTCAAATACCATCGTCCGCGCGGGGTGGTTGCATCCGGCGCCGAAGAACCAAACGCCCTGATGAATATGGGGCAAGGCGCCAGGTTTGAGCCAAACCAGCGCGCCACCACCACTGAATTGTTTGACGGGCTGGTGGCCAGATCTCAAAACCACTGGCCGAGCCTTGAATTTGACATCGGCGCCATCAACAACCGGTTGCCAAAATTTTTTCCGGCCGGATTTTATTACAAAACATTTATGTACCCGCGCTGGGCATGGAAACATCTGTTTGAACCGATTATTCGCAAATCTGCCGGTCTAGGCACTGCACCGCAACAGCCCGATGCAGACCGGTATGAATATTTTTATGCCTATGTCGATGTGCTGATAATCGGCGGCGGTTCAGCAGGATTGACCGCTGCAATAGAGGCCGGAAAAACCGGCGCAAAGGTTTTGTTGGTTGAGCAGACACCCCATCTTGGCGGCCGTGCGCCGGTTGATGGTTTTGGCATTGATGCACAGCTTAATACATTGAAAAACATGAAAAATGTAATCATTCGCACCCGAACTATGGGTGCGGGAGTCTATGACCATGGCTATGCTTTGGCGTATGAACGCATCACCGATCATGCGCCAAATTCAGACCAGCCCCGCCACCGGTTATGGCGTATTCGTGCAAAGCGGATTGTCACAGCTACGGGTGCGATTGAACGCACGTTGAATTTTTCCGGCAATGATATTCCGGGGGTTATGCTGGCATCAGCGGTGCGGGATTATGTGTCGCTTTGGGGGGTTAGCCCGGGGAAATCCACGGTGATAGTTACCAATAATGACGATGCGTATCGCACAGCCATCACCTTGTTTAATTCCGGCCAAACCGTTGCGGCAATTCTTGATGCGCGCCCAATGGGCGGCGGCGCGCTTGCCAATCAAGCCCGTGATCTTGGCATTCGGATATTGAACGGCAAGGCCATCAAAAAAGTTACGGGGCATAAAACCGTCGCCAGTGTGGTTATCTGCGATCAATCTGATGAAACCAGCGATACGGAAACAATTATCTGCGATTGCGTGGCCATGTCTGGAGGTTGGTCGCCGGTGGTGCATCTTTGGTCCCATTGTGGTGGTAAGCTGAATTGGGATGCGAAAAATGCCATGTTTTCGCCCGACCCAAACCGGCCACCGACTGGCCATGACGGTCAGGGCTTTGTGATAAGCGCAGGCGCTGCGGCTGGCGCACTTGGCCATGATGCCGGCATTCAAAATGCGGTGTCAGCAGGGCGTCAAGCGGCTGTTGAGGCTGGGTTTTCCGCCAGTAAAACGATCGCGTCTATTGCCGCCTCAACACCTGAATCCCCGATGCTGGCCGTCTGGTCGATGCCTCAAAATGCGTCTTATGCATTGCGCTTAAAAACATGGCTGGATTTCCAGAATGATGTCAAAGTTTCCGATGTGCAACTGGCAGCCCGAGAGGGCTATGAAAGCGTTGAACACACCAAGCGCTATACCACCCTTGGCATGGCAACTGACCAAGGTAAATTAAGCAATATCAATGGTCTGGCTGTGTTAGCTGATAGTTTGAATGCAGAAATACCTGCGGTCGGCACCACCACATTTCGCCCACCCTATACGCCAATTTCCATTGGTTCCATCGCAGGCGAGGCGCGCGGCGCGTTGTTCAAACCCACCCGCAAATCGCCAATCGATGCATGGCAAGATGCTAATCATGCCGTCTGGGAACCGGTCGCGGATTGGCGTCGCCCTTATGCTTATCGGCAATCCGGTGAAACCACGCAACAAGCAGTCACCCGTGAAATCAACGCCACCCGAAACAGCCTTGGCTTGCTGGATGCATCCACGCTTGGCAAAATTCTGGTCAAAGGGCCGGATGCGGGCAATTTTCTGGATCTGGTCTATACCAATATGATGTCGACCCTGAAACAGGGGCGGTGTCGGTATGGGTTAATGTGCAATGAAAACGGGTTCCTGTTTGATGACGGGGTGGTAGTGCGCACCGGCGAACAGGAATTCCTGTGCCATACCACATCTGGCGGGTCGGACCGTGTCCATGCATGGATGGAGGAATGGCTGCAAACCGAATGGTGGGATTTACAGGTTTTTACCGCCAACATCACCGAACAATTTGCCCAGATTGCCGTGGTTGGTCCCAATGCCCGTAAGGTGCTGGAAAAGTTAGGCGGGCTGGATGTCAGCAACGAGACCCTGCCGTTTATGGGCTATACCGAGGGCAGGTTGGCTGGCATCTGGGCGCGCCCCTATCGGATTTCATTTTCCGGAGAGCTGTCTTTTGAAATTGCCATGCCTGCCAATCAGGGGCAGGAAATGTGGGATAAGCTGTTGGAGGCAGGCGCAGAATTCAACATCACGCCTTATGGCACCGAGGCTTTGCATGTGATGCGTGCCGAAAAAGGTTTTATTATGATCGGCGATGAAACGGACGGCACGGTTATTCCGCAAGACTTGAATCTTGGCTGGGCAGTTTCAAAGAAAAAGACCGATTTCCTGGGCAAACGTGCACAGCAACGCAGCCATATGGTGGACCCAAACCGCAAACAACTGGTGGGGCTTTATACATTAAACCCCGATTATGTGCTGCCCGATTGCGCCCATGCGGTGGAAAATGGTAAAATTATCGGTCATGTCAGCTCCAGCTATTTTTCACCCACGCTTAATTGCTCAATTGCCATGGCGCTGATAACTGGTGGCGCCGGGCGCATGGGCAAGGTTCTGGATTTTGTGATTGATGGCAAAACAGTGCAAGCCAAAGTGGTTGATCCGGTTTTTTACGACAAAGAAGGAGCACGCCAGAATGTCTGAATTCAAACGTAAATCAACGGACGGGGAAATTGAAATTTCACAGCCGGATTTCACCGGAATGGTAACCTTGCGCGCTGATCTGGCAAATTCTGAAACCATCATCAATATCGAACGGATTATCGGTCTGAAGCTGCCCGAGAAGCGCAAACTTATTGGGGATTTAAGCCATGGAATGGCATGGATGTCGCCTGATGAACTGCTGGTTTTTTGCGCTGATCCTGCGGCGATGGCCGCCCAGTTGAACGCAGGGCTTTCCGGTGCTTTTCTGGTGGCGGATGTCAGCCATGCCCGCGCGGTTTTCTTGCTGCAAGGCGATGGCGTGCGCGAAGTTCTGGCCAAAGGTGCGCCGGTTGATCTGTCGCCTGAGGTTTTTTTGCCGGACGATTTTCGCCGCACCCGCATGGGGCAGGTCGCTGTGGCGTTTTGGATGTCGGGGCAATCGCCGGATAGTTTTGGATTGATCTGTTTTGCCTCGGTGCAGGAATTTATGTTTGACTGGCTGGTGACCGCCAGTAAAAAAGGGTCTTTGCCGCATTATCTGTAAGCAATTTGGCAGGGTGACAAAGGCGGCTTGCATTGGTAACCTGTTGAATGACCAATGATTTGGGTTTGAATGTGTCAGATATTTCTAAAATTACCGTCTATGGTGCCAGCCCTGAATACACAAAAGCTGCTTGCCAAAATTTTGAATTGGACAGGGCGCTGACAGCTCAAAAAATCCGTGACGGATTGGTGATGCCTGCGAGAAAAACCACCACAGATCACACCATAGAATTTTTTGGGGGCGCTTATACAAACCAGCAAGAATTCATCCCTGAATCAGCACTGACACGGCGCAAGGGTAACATAAGCGGGCCTTATCCTGCGGATATTCTTGCTAAAATCAAACCGGATTACCGTGAAGACGAGGTCGTTTTTTGCGGCCTTATGAATCATCATTTCGGCCATTTTCTGGTCGAGGCCACGGCGCGGCTTTGGTGGGGGATCAAAAACGGGTTTCGCGGTAAATACCTGTTTCAGATTTTTGACCACGTAACTTACAAACCCGCAGCACAAGAGTTTTTTGAACTTTTGGGCATTGCCGATCAAATCGAATTTATTAAAAAACCAACGATCTTCAAGACGCTGCATCTGCCGGAATCTGCGCTGGTATTTAACCAAAGCTATGCCAGCGAATATCTGCTTCCGTTTGAACGCATTCGTCAAAATTTGGCTGGCCAGATTCCAGCAGATAACCCAAAAAAGATATTTTTATCGCGCAAGGCGCTGAAACACCGTGCAGTAATAGGGCAAGACGTGGTTGAGAAATGGTTTAATAATCAAGAATATATCTCTGTTTCACCTGAAAGCCTGTCCCTAAGTCAGCAGATAAAGCTGGTTCTGGGTGCCGATGAAATTGCCGGCATTAACGGTTCGGCCATGCATCTGCTGTTATTTAGCAAAGGTAAAAACACCAAAACAATCATGCGAAACGGCCCGTTTAATGCAACCTATATGATGCTTGACGGTGCAACTGGCACCAATTCCGAATATTTCTTTGCCCTCAAAAAAACCAAACGCGCCAATTTTGGCCTGATCACACCATCTTTGCTTGATCTGGAAAAACTTGCCGATATGTTGCGCGATTCAGGGCTTTTGATAGATCAAAAAATTGCGCTACCCGATGAAAATGCGCTGAAACAAAAATATCTGGCCAGCTGGCACGGGGCTTTTGCACAGAAAATCGGCCAAAACCCGCAGTCAGACGAAGCATTATTACCTGCACTTCTTTCATATACTCTTGATAAAAACGGGCCGGTTGACCTTAACCGGCTAAGCCGGATATTGGCAAAAGCAGGTTACGACGAAGAAGCCAGCTTGCTGGCAACACCATCCGATAAAGCTTAGGTTTTCCACGCGATTTCAAGTTTTTTAATTGCATCGATCCTGTCTTGGGTTTTGGGGTGGCTCATTAGCCACGCAGCTGTGCCGCCACCTTTTGGCGTCCATTCTTCCAGTTTGCGAAACAGCGATATTTGCGGATAAAGCCCGATACCGGATTTTTCCAGCAATGCGGCCGCATAGGCATCAGCCTCGTATTCATCTTTGCGCGACAAACCTGCCGCCAGCAGACCCACCAGAAAATTGGCGATATAGATCCCGAAAAACGGAATATAGCGCCCCAAAACCATGCTCAGCGCCACGCGAATGGCATTTTGGCCTGAAAAATCAATCATGCGACGTTTGGAATGGCCAAGTGCCACATGGCCCAGTTCATGGGCGATGACGCTGGCCATTTCCTCGGCCGTGACCTCGCCGGATCGGTATTTTTTGAAAAACCCGCGGGTGATAAAAATACGCCCGTCGGGGGCAGCCAAACCATTTACCGGCTCGACCTCGAAAATATAGGTTTTAAGCTGGGGCAGGTCTAGTTGCAGCGCCATCTTCTTAGTCAGCGCCAGCAATGCAGGGTCGTTTAGCAAGGTTGAGCGCTGATCAAGGTCACGCCCGGTGCGCCACGCGGAAAACCGATACATGACCAGCCCGATGATGACAGCCATTAGAATGGGGGTGAATTTTATCATGAAATGTAAATAGGGCTTACGATCGCTTTTTAACAGCCTTGCGGGCATTTTTCAGCAGATTTCTGCCCAAGATGAACATGCCCAGCGCCCCCAGCAAGAACCAGCTTATGTCTGCAACCAGCCCTGCAATTGACTCGGCATTGGCTGAAAATAAAATCCCGAGACTAACATACGCGCCCACCCAGATCACCTCGCCCAACAAGGCCCAAAGGGTGAATCCGCGCCAGTGATAATCGCTCATGCCACTGGCATAGTTGATCCAGGGACCAATAGGGGCAACCAGCCAGCGGCTAAGAAATACACCTATGCCGCCCCATTTTGCCGAAAATGCTTTTGCCCGTCGAATGGATTTTGAATATTTTGGCGATTTTGCCAAGCGGGTTTCCAATGCGTCGCCGCCCCGAGCCCCGAGGAAATATGCCATTTGGTCTCCGATTGCTGCGGATAGATAGGCAACGATTAGAACCGATATCAAATCAAAATCCCCCGACCCGACAAAAGCGCCGCTAAGCACCAGCAAAACAGAGCTGGGCAAAGGCACTGCCAAGCATGCCAGAACAATAGAGGCAGAAAGCACAACCAACCCGTAATCGGCAATAAGCTGCATCAAAATATCGGTCATGGTCGCGCGGCCATGCTGCGGTGCTGTTCAATCGCGTCCATCAACTGCGCCACCAGTTGTTCATAAGGAATGCCGGTTTCCTGCGCCACACGCCGAATGCGCCGCCGCACGGAATTATCCAGCGGAATGCCGACGGATTGCAAAAGCACCTCGGGGGGGACATCATAGGTTTTGGCGATATACCCGATGGGCATCCATGGTTCTATTTCGCGGTCCTGATTGTTTTGAAAATAAACCGTATCCATAATGGTGCGGACCAAAAACATAATTGTAAACAGGCTGGCAATGACAAACCCCAGCAAAAGAAGCCGGTGGTCTTGCCACAAATGTTTGATTTTCTTGATCATTTTTGCCCCCATGCGCAAGGCAGATTTAATATGCCGCGAAACGCCCAGCCGCCGATTTTTACATCTTGGGTTAATCTTATGTCTTTCAGGTGGTCAAAAATCAAGGGCAGGGCGACATCGGAAATCAGGGCTTTGCTGGCCCAAGCACCCGCGCAAAAATGTGGTCCTGCGCCAAAGGCGATATGTTTTCCGGCATCGCGGGTGATGTCGAATTTTTCCGGATTATCAAAATAATCTTCGTCGTGATTGGCGGAATTAAACATCAAAAATACATCATCACCGGTTTTGAAATCAATGCCACCCAGCGATACGTCTTTGGCAATACGACGCGGAGACATGCCAATTGGTGCCATCCAGCGCACATATTCTTCAAATACCTGCGCCCATGAAATTTCGCCGTTTTGCACCATTGCCAATTGTTTGGGATGGGTCAGCAAGGCCCAGATAATGCCGGCAATCACATCACGAGGCTCGTTCTGCCCGCCGCTGATTGCCAGCCGGATATTGGCATAAATGCTGGCTTTGGGCAGGTCTGCCGCCTGCATGATGCTTAACAGGTCAGGCGCATCTGATTTCTGTTGAATTGCGGCCTTGATTGCCGCATCAATTTTTTGGGTGGCAGCGTTACAATTTGCTTCAATCACCGGATCACCGGCATAATTGGAAATACCGTCGATCATCGCTTGCGAGGTCTGGTCCATTTCTTGCCAGCTTAACCCGTGAATGCCGGTAATGATGCGCAGGGCCTCTCCAGACAGGCGGGTGGCAAACAGGGTGAAAAGATCACCGCTTTGCAGGGGTTCAATTTCTGCCAGAATGGTTTTCGCAGCGGTGCGGAACTGTGCTGTCCACACATCGCGCACGGTTTTTGGCGACACGGTCGGGAAAATTGCTTTGCGTTCCAGCTTATGGCTTTCGCCGTCTTTGCGCATCAGGTTTTCGCCCATTAACCGTGTCATCAAGCCATCGGGTTGTAATGAGGAAAAACTGGCAATATCCGGTTCTGCCTTTACGATATCATCGCGTCTGGTGATCAGGATGCGGTTCAGCTCCGGCGCAAAACAGATGGGGGTGTTTTTGCGCATTTTGCGCAGAGCAGGGTAAGGGTCCGCCCAGAATTCAGCCAGATCAATATGCACAACCGGTGCGTTGCTCATCGCACCAGTTCCTTCATGGCGCTATCAATGCCTTTCAGGGTCATGGGGTGCATGCGGTTTTCAAAAATCTGTTCGATCATTTTGGTGGACTGGGTATATTGCCATTGTTCCTTTGGCACAGGGTTTATCCAGATATGATCGGGCCATTTTTCGCGAGCGCGTTGCAGCCAGACCTCGCCAGATTCCTGGTTGTAATGTTCATTTGCGCCGCCAACATAAGCGACTTCATAAGGTGACATCGCCGCATCGCCCACAAAAATACATTTATAATCAGCGCCATAGGTGTTCAGCACCTCCCAAGTTGGGGTTTGTTGGCCCCAGCGCCGCGCATTATCACGCCACACGCCCTCATACAGGCAATTGTGAAAATAGTAATATTCCAGATGTTTGAATTCACTGCGCGCCGCCGAAAACAGTTCTTCAACCAGTTTGATATGCGGGTCCATTGATCCGCCCACATCAAGAAATAACAATACCTTGATGGCGTTACGGCGTTCGGGCCGCATTTGCACATCCAGATAGCCATGTTCGGCGGTGCTTTGGATGGTGCCATCCAGATCAAGCTCGTCAAGCGCGCCTGATCGCGCCCAGCGGCGCAGACGTTTTAGGGCCATTTTGATGTTGCGGGTGCCAAGTTCCACACTGTCATCAAGATTGCGAAATTCGCGTTTATCCCAGACCTTGACCGCCCGTTGATGGCGGGATTTATCTTGGCCGATCCGTACGCCCTCGGGGTTATAGCCATAAGCACCAAAGGGCGAGGTGCCGGCAGTGCCGATCCATTTTGAACCGCCCTGATGGCGCTTTTCTTGTTCGCGCAACCGTTCTTTCAGGGTTTCCATCAGCTTTTCAAACCCGCCGAGGCTTTCGATTTTCTCGCGCTCATCCGCGCTTAGCTGGTTTTCTGCCAGTTTTCGCAGCCATTCCTCGGGGATGTCGACCTTATCGATAATATCGGCCAGCAACAGTCCCTCTAGCCCCTTGAAACTGGCGGAAAACACTTGGTCAAACCGGTCCAGATGGCGCTCATCTTTCACCATGGTGATACGGGCGAGGTAATAAAACCCCTCCACGTCATACATCACCAATGCTTTTTGCATGGCTTCCAGAAAGCTGAGGAACTCGCGCAGGCTAACGGGGATTTTGGCGTCTCGTAAATTGGTAAAGAAACGCAAAAACATGATTTATGCCAGCCCGAGCTTGCCCACGATGATGGCAATGAAAAGCGCTGCAATCGAGAATACGATGCCAAAAACAACCCCGTATTGAAGTTTGTCTGCCAGTTTTCCGCCGCGTTTTGCCGCGCGAAACCAGCCAAACAAGCCGCCCAAAATAAACATCACGGGATAGATCATTATTACGCCCTTTATTGCTCTGCCGGAACCAGACCGGCAATTTGTGCCTGTGCTGTCGCAATGCGCTCAGCATCGTTGCCAAACGCATAACGTGCTTGGGCCAGACTGTCGAGCCGCGCGCGCTCTGATTCCGCATCACGACCAAGTGCCGCAAACGCCAAGGCACGGATACCCTGAATACCCGCGACCAGTACCGCATCTTGATGGTCGCGCGCAACGGCCAGTGCCGGGGTGGTTAGTTGAATAACATCCGCGTAACGCCTCGTGGCCAAAGCAACCGCAGCAATATGCATGGCCGTAAGGGCTGTGCGCAAATTATCAGGGCCAAGTTGCGCCAGCGACAGTGTATAGGCTTCTTGAAAGGCGGGGGCCGCAAGGTGTGGTGCACCGCGCAGATTAAGCCGCCCATAGACCAGCAAAGAATGGACCAACCGATGATCCCCAAGCCCGCGCGCGATTTGCACCGCCTGATCCGCGGCCGCCACACGGGCACCACGCGGGTTGCCGCCGGTTATCGCGGTTTCAATCTGGCGTTTCCATTGCGGGTTGGCAAATAATACAGGCCCGCTGCGATTGCCCGTCGGGTTGATTTCATTCAAAATAGCGCTGACAATCGGCGCGGCCTGAGCATTGCTCATGCCGGTTTTTAGCCGCTTGTCATATAGAACCCGCAACATCAAAAGATCAAAACCGGTCAGCCGGGTATGCACATTATCGTCATTAAAAATCGAATCTGCCACATAATACAGGTCATTCACGGGGCCAAGCGCCTGGCCAACCTCTTCGTTCAGGCATGCGCGCACGATGTAGGGCGGCGCATCATCGGGTATAAAAATAGCGGCTTTTTGCAATATATTTTGGCTGGCCCAACTGCGGCTTTCGCCACGCCGGAATGCCGCCCAGCTATTGACACCGGAGGCCACCACGCAGGCAGCGTTGGGAAAGGTCCGGTCCATCACAGCAGCGGGAATTTGCTGGATATGGATTTGGGCGCTATTATTGCCAATTTCAATATCGATATTTGCACCACGCCGGATATTTTGCACAACCGATTCCAGATCATGCCGATATTCCGACAAAGCCGGGCTTAGGAAAACGCGGACCACCCCGTTATATTTCAGCAATCCCTGAACTGTGCCTCCGGTTTCGGTGCGATAGGTCAGGTCAAGAAATTCCTTGGCCAAGGCAGAATTGGCCCGTGAAACAGCAACCCCCGTGGGGCCAACCCCGACCGAGGGAATGGTGCATCCGGAAATAAATATCAATAAAGCGATTTTTTTCAACATCTTATCGCGCATACTTAATAAAAGGGGTTAGGGTGCCAACCTTGTCATATAACTGCCGTCCAGCGTTATTGAAATTTTGGGTCAGCCAGTAAACCTTGGGACAACCGGCCGTATCGGCAGCGGCGTAAACCCCCTCGATCAAGGCTCTCCCGATGCCCTTACCGCGATAGGCCGGATCAGCATAAAGGTCTTGAAGATAGCAGGTATTTTCCAGCTGCCAGCCATGGGTGTGATAAATATAATGGGTCAGACCCACAAGTTTACCGTCCAGATCCGCCACCAACCCGTGATATTCCGGATGGTCTTTTGACAGCATCCGGCCTATGGCGGCGTCAAATATTTCTGGCGATAATCCGGTTTCGTAATATTCCAGATACCCCCGCCAAAGCACCCGCCATTGCGGGTCATCGGCTTGCTCCAAAGGGCGGATAACAAGATTCATCGCCGCCCTCGCGCCATAAAGGCCAAACGTTCAAATAAATGCACATCCTGTTCGTTTTTCAGCAGGGCACCGTGCAGTTTGGGCAAAGCGTCCACCCCATCGCGGCGCAAATCGCTGGCGTCCAGATCTTCGGCCAATAGCAGCTTTAGCCAGTCCAGCACTTCGCTGGTGGATGGTTTTTTCTTTAGCCCCGGTGTTTCGCGCAGTTCATAAAACTGGGTTAATGCGGCCTCGACCAGTGTTTTTTTGATGTTTGGAAAATGCACATCAATAATGGCTTGCATGGTATCGGCATCGGGAAACCGGATATAATGGAAAAAGCAGCGGCGCAAAAACGCATCGGGCAGTTCTTTTTCATTATTCGAGGTAATAATCACAATCGGGCGCTGTTTGGCGCGGATGGTTTCGCCGGTTTCATAGACATGGAATTCCATTTTATCCAGTTCCTGCAACAGGTCATTGGGGAATTCGATATCGGCTTTGTCGATTTCATCGATCAGCAATAACATCCGTTCATCGGCATCAAAGGCCTGCCACAGTTTGCCCGGCTTGATATAGTTTTTAACGTCATGCACACGGGCATCCCCAAGCTGGCTGTCGCGCAACCGGCTGACCGCGTCATATTCATAAAGGCCTTGCTGGGCTTTGGTGGTCGATTTGATGTTCCACTCAATCATGGTCAGGCCCAGCGCATCCGCGATTTGCCGCGCCAGTTCGGTTTTGCCGGTGCCGGGTTCACCTTTGACCAAAAGCGGGCGTTCCAGCGTGATGGCGGCATTGACCGCAACCGTCAAATCATCGGTGGCGACATAGTTTTTGGTGCCTTCAAAACGCATGGGTAATCCTGACAAATTTCATTGGAATCAGCGCGCAGACTAACAGCAAGTGAAATTGATGCAAGTTTGTCGCGCCAGCTAGTGACATTCCTTGAATTTCCGGCTATCTCACGGCCAAGCGAGACTTTATTAGGGGTAAGGGTATGAAAGCGGAGACGATTTTAGACGCGGAATACAAGCCAGCCGAAAACGAAGATTTTATGAATGCCAACCAGTTGGAATATTTCCGTGCCAAGCTGCAAGACTGGAAAAACAGTATTTTGAAAGACAGCCGCGACACGATTGAACAAATGCAGGAAGGCACGCGCAATATTCCCGACGTGGCCGACCGGGCATCCGAGGAAACCGACCGCGCCCTTGAATTGCGCACCCGCGATCGCGAACGCAAAGTCGTGGCAAAAATCGATGCCGCCCTGCGCCGTATCGAAGACGGGTCTTATGGATATTGCGAAGACAGCGGTGAACCTATTTCCCTGAAACGCCTTGATGCGCGCCCGATTGCCACCCTTAGCCTTGAGGCGCAAGAACGTCACGAGCGTAAAGAAAAAATCCACCGCGACACCTGATCTAAACGATTCCGTCTGAAATCAACCAGCGCTCCCGCCGCTTGCCACCTGATCCTTTCAGGATCAAAGGCAAGTGTCGGGCTTGGCCTCGCTATGCTCGGATGGTCTTGGTTTATGGTTGCAGGACGCAGATTTTGTCATAGACTGATCCGGAATTCGGATTAGCCGTGGAAAGCCAGATATTATGACAACCCTGCCCTTGAAAAATCTTCGGATAATCGAATTTTCCGGCATTGGCCCCGGGCCTTATGCAGGGCAGGTTCTGGCCGATATGGGTGCCGAGGTTATCGTGATCGACCGGCCAAAACGTGGTGATATTGCTTTGGAAAAAGCTGTTGACCGGCGGGGGAAGCGGTCGATCATTCTTGATCTGAAATCCGGGAAAGGTAAAGATGTGGCGCTGGCATTGGTGCGCAGCGCTGACGGGTTGATAGAGGGAAACCGCCCCGGTGTGATGGAACGTCTGGGTCTTGGCCCCGAGGATTGCATGGAGATCAACCCCAAGCTGGTTTACGGGCGCATGACCGGATGGGGGCAAACCGGCCCTTATGCCAAAATGGCGGGGCATGATATTAATTATCTGTCTATTACGGGGGCTTTGCATGCTATTGGCCCCGCTAGCCAACCGCCGCCGCCGCCGCTTAACCTGATGGGCGATTTTGGTGGCGGGTCGATGTTTTTGGTAACCGGTATGCTTGCGGCATTGCTGAATACCAAAACCGGCGGGCAGGGTGCGGTGGTGGATGCCGCGATCTGTGACGGGGTGAATTCGATGATGGGTATGTTCCATTCGCTGGATGCAGCTGGGCGGTGGAATGTAAAACGCCACAATAACTGGCTTGACGGGGCGGCACCTTATTACCGGTGTTATGAAACATCGGACCAGCGGTTTATGGCGGTTGGTTGTATCGAGCCAAAGTTCTTTGCAACATTGCTAAGGATGTTGGATTTAGATGCAGAAAGTTTCGGCCCGCAGCTTAACCTTGATCTACATCACAGACAAACCACAGAATTGGCTGCAAAATTCGGCTCGGAAACAATGGCCCACTGGATAAGGATATTTGACAAAAGCGATGCTTGCGTAACGCCGGTTTTAACCTATCGCGAGGTCGCGCAGCACCCGCATATGGCAGCCCGCAATGCATTGCAAACCCATGATGGTTTGGTCCATTCGGCTTTGGCGCCACGGTTTGGCGCAAAACCCGAAAAAATTGACACCAGAATTCCCCGTGACGGCGAGGATGGGGCGGAAATTCTTGCAGAACTAGGGCTTTTGGCCAATTAAGGAATTGAATATGGAAATGAACGGCGCGGAATTCTCGATCATCGGGGCAGGAATCGGAGGGTTGGCTGCGGCGATCGCATTGTCGCACAAGGGTGCCAGCGTTACGATCTATGATCAGGCAAAAACACTGGGCGAGGTCGGGGCAGGGTTACAAATCAGCCCGAATGGTGTTGCGGTTCTCGATGCGCTTGGCTTGAAAGACAAGGCGGCCAAAGTTGCAAATGCTCCGCAGGCTATTGTGCTGCGCGATTTTTCGGGGGCGGATGTGACGCGGCTGAATTTGAACAATAAAGCCGATGCAAACCCCTATTGGCAATTTCACCGTGCCGATCTGCTGGATGTTCTGGCCAGCACTGCCCGGGCGGCCGGTGTCAGGTTTTGCTTTGATCACAAAGTTACCAATGTGGCCCGCAACGGCGCTGGCGCCTTGATCGAATTTTCCGAACAGGAAAGCGTGCTGGTTGATTGCCTGATTGCAGCTGACGGGGTGCGTTCGCCCACGCGTTCAGCAGTATTTGGCGGTCAGGCTGCCGAATTCACCGGACAGGTGGCATGGCGCGGGCTGGTGCCGGCAGACCGGCTGCCGGATGGGTTATTTGCCAATGAAACCCAGGTTTTTATGGGGAAAGGCCGTCATCTTGTCACCTATCCGCTGCGCGGCGGCAGTGTGATCAATTTTGTGGCGGTTGAGGAACGCAAAAACTGGGCTGACGAGGGCTGGAACATTCCCGATACAGCCGAAAATCTGCGCGGGGCTTTTTCCGGCTGGGCGGCATCGGTCGAACATTTGCTGGCAGCGGTGGACCATACGTTTTTATGGGGGTTGTTCAACCATCCCGTGTTGCCTCGCTGGAGCGACGGCCAAGTGGCGCTTTTGGGCGATGCCTGCCATCCCATGCTGCCGTTTTTGGCCCAAGGCGCGGTAATGGGGTTGGAGGATGCATGGGTTTTGGCGGATGCGTTGGAAAAATCCGGTGATATTCCCGCTGGTCTGCGCCAATACGAAGATCGCCGGAAATCCCGTGCGACACGGGTTCAGAATGCTGCAAAACGTAATGCATGGGGGTATCATTTGCGCATGCCGGGGTTTCGCGGCTTGGCCCATGGTATTTTACGCCATTCTTCACCGGATAAATTACTGGCCAAATATGACTGGCTTTACGGCCATGACGTAACCAAAGCCGACTGACGGCTTTGCCTGTCAAAGCTCTGCCCGTGGCCCTCCTGACGGGCAGAGCCTCTTAAATATCCAGTTCTATCCAGATGGGCACGTGGTCGCTGGGGCGTTCGCGGCCACGCATTTCACGGTCAATCTCGCAACCGGTTAATCGGTCGGCGGCTTGCGGGCTAAGCAAAAAGTGATCTATCCTGATGCCGTTATTACGGTTCCATGCACCGGCTTGAAAATCCCAGAATGTGTAATTCAGTGGTGCGGGGTGCAGCGCACGAAAAGCTTCGGTGAAGCCAAGGTTCAATATCTTTCGATAGGCCGACAGGCTTTCGGGGCGATAAAGCGCATCGCCCCACCAAGCATCGGGATCGTGGCAATCCTCGGGCTGTGGAATTATGTTGTAATCCCCTGCCATTAGCGAAACTTCTTCAGAAGCCAGTATATCTTTGGCGCGCGCATACATACGTTCCATCCATGCCAGTTTATAGTCGAATTTTGGCCCCGGAACCGGATTGCCGTTGGGCAGATACAGCCCGCAGATCAACACATTGTTGATACGCGCTTCAATCCAGCGGGCCTGTTCGTCTTCATCATCACCGGGCAATCCGCAAACCAAATCCTCGATTGGATGTTTGGAAAGGATCGCCACCCCGTTAAAACTTTTCTGGCCATGGGTGGCAATATTATAGCCCAGATCCTCGATTTCCTGACGCGGGAAATTTTCATCTATCGATTTTATTTCCTGCAAAAGCGCCACATCGACCTTGCTCTCGGCCAGCCATTCCAGCAAGCGCGGCAGGCGGGCTTTGATGCCATTGATGTTGAAACTTGCAATTTTCATGTGCGTCCCCGATGTTGCTGTGCCAAGGGTATATGCGCTATACTGCCCGAGGCAAGAGGCAGATTTAGGGCATTGAGTGTGAAACAACATCTGATAAAGGTTTTTGGAGAAAGAAACACCGGAACCCGCGCTATCTTACAGATGATCCGCGCCATGCCAAACCTGACAACTGTTGTTCCGGATCTGAAAAAACCTCCTAAAATCAAAGAGATGCAAAGGCGTATAAAAGACCGGTTTCGCGATAAATGGCTGGATGAATATATGGAAGCATTCAGTTTTGAAAACCGTAACAGGGTTGGGGGGGTTGCCGCATGGACACACGCAGCACCCTATTTCGACCAAAGCTATGCCAAAGCCGGGGCCAATGTGGTTTTTGTAACAAAAAACCCCTATAGCTGGATGGTTTCATTGTATAAACACCCGCACCACGCCAAAGGTATTTCTTGTGAAGTGCTGGAACAGTTTGTGGATTATCCATGGCTGACATTGCCAAAAGACCGGGTGGAAATGGTATTGAATTCTCCGATGTGTTTGTGGAACAAAAAGCTGCGCGCCTATGCGGATTTTCAAGATATTTGCGATATTCCGGTTTACCAGTTCAGCTTCGAAAGCTTTGTCCGGCTTCCGGTCAAAACAATGACGGCTGCGCTGGATTCGTTTGGTATTGATTCAACCGGATTGGCGGCCATACCTATCGCGGCAAAAAGAAAAATCCTTATGGCAGACGAATTGCCAGACTATTACAACAAAGAACAATGGCGGCAAGGATTAACCCGTCAATCTGTTGCCTTGATTAACCAGCATACAGATTGGCAGGTTGCGAAACGGTTCGGGTATGAAAAGCTGGACCCAAAACAGTTTCCCATTGAAATCAACCAAGAATATCAATCAAGGCTTCCAAGTGATTTTTCATCCAAAGTATAAAGTTGGTCAAAAATGAATGATCTGATCAATGCAGGCCGCGCTAAATAATCACATCGAAAATGATGTTCCGCAACCGCAACTGCTGGTGGCGTTGGGGTTGTTGATGACAAACCGCGCCCCGATCAGCTCGTCGGTGAAATCAATGGTGGCATCGGTTAGAAACGGCAATGACACCGGATCAATCAAGACCTTTTCGCCGTTTTGTTCCAGAACCAGATCATCAGATGTCGCGACATCCAGCTTGATTTCATACTGAAACCCCGAACAACCGCCACCTTCAACCGCCACGCGCAGGGCTTGGGGCACATCCGCGCCGTCATTGATCTCGCTTAGGCGTTCAAACGCACGATTTGTGACTTTTGGGGGCAAAGAAAGCTGCATCTTTTAACCTTGTTCATGTTAGATTAGATATTGCGAATGTAAGCGGGCAACCCCCCCGTGACAAGTGCGGAGCAAAAAATGAACCAGAAATACGCCTCGAACCCGGCAAATACGCGGGGCCGGTTGGTGGCTGAACAGGGCAGTGCGCACCGTTCAGCCTTTCAGCGCGACCGTGATCGCATCATCCATTGCACCGCATTTCGCCGCCTGAAACACAAAACCCAGGTGTTTGTCGAACACGAGGGCGATCATTTTCGCACGCGCCTGACCCATTCCATTGAGGTGGCGCAAGTGGCGCGCACCATTTCAGGGGTGCTCGGCCTGAATTCCGAGCTGACCGAGGCGGTGGCGCTGGCCCATGATCTTGGCCATACCCCTTTTGGCCATACCGGCGAAGAATCGCTGGATGCCTGTATGGCGCCTTATGGCGGCTTTGATC
>JALSGU010000238.1 GCA_026982575.1 Paracoccaceae bacterium
GTGCTCGGCCTGAATTCCGAGCTGACCGAGGCGGTGGCGCTGGCCCATGATCTTGGCCATACCCCTTTTGGCCATACCGGCGAAGAATCGCTGGATGCCTGTATGGCGCCTTATGGCGGCTTTGATCACAACGCGCAGGCCATCCGCATTGTCACCGATCTGGAACAGCATTACGCGCAGTTCGACGGGCTGAACCTGACATGGGAAACGCTGGAAGGCATTGCCAAACATAACGGGCCGGTGCTGGGCAAATTGCCCTATGCGTTGGCCGATTATAACGCGGTGCATGATCTGGAATTGCATAGTTTTGCCAGCGCCGAAGCCCAGGTGGCGGCCTTGGCCGATGATATCGCCTATAACAACCATGATCTTGATGACGGCTTGCGCGCGGGGCTGTTTGTGATTGAGGATTTACTGGAACTTCCCATTGTAAACGCTTGTTTTAACGAGGTAGATTCTAAATACCCTGATCTTGATCCAAGCCGCCGAAGACACGAGGCCTTGCGCCGTGTGTTTGGCGTAATGGTGGAAGATGTGCTGGTTGAAAGCAAAAAGAGGCTGGTGGCTGCGGCGCCGGAAACCGCGCAGGATATTCGTGATTTAGACGCGCCGGTGGTGCAGTTTTCACACGGCCTTTGGGCTGACCTGAAAGAAATCCGGGCGTTTTTATTCAGCCATATGTATCGCCATGAAACGGTTAAAAAGATGCGGATAGAAACCGCGCAGGTGGTGCGGGAATTGTTTGATACCTATCTGGATGATCCGGCAAAACTGCCCCCTGAATGGCGCAAAACAAGTGATGAAAAAACCCAGGCCCGCGCCATTTCCGATTATATCGCCGGCATGACCGACCGGTTTGCCCTGCAAGAACACCGTAAAATTTGTGGGTAACCGCGTGGCCATTTTGATCGCCGCATGTTATGTGATCGCAAAACCTGACTGGATATTAAAATGAACCTTTTTGCCGAAATCAAAACCCTTGTCTTGTCTGCCTTGCATGAGATGGTGGGTGAGGGCGCGCTGCCAGCGGACCTGAATTTTTCAAATGTTTCGGTTGAGCCGCCCCGCGATGCGTTACACGGCGATATGGCCACCAATGCCGCCATGGTGCTGGCCAAGCCCGCAAAAATGAAACCGCGTGATATTGCTGAAATTCTGGCGCAAAAACTGACCGCTGATCCGCGCATTGATACCGCCGATGTGGCTGGCCCGGGGTTTTTGAACCTGCGGCTTGATCCGGCAATTTTGCATGGGCTGATCCCGCAAATCCTGAATTCGGGCGCTGATTTTGGCAAATCGAACATCGGGCAGGGGCGCAAGGTCAATGTTGAATTCATCTCGGCCAACCCGACCGGCCCGTTGCATATCGGCCATACCCGCGGTGCGGTTTTTGGCGATGCACTGTCCAGCCTGCTGGATTTTGCCGGTTATCAGGTTACCCGCGAATATGTGATCAATGATGGCGGCAGCCAGATCGACACCTTGGCGCGCTCGGTTTATTTGCGTTATCTTGAGGCCCACGGCCAAGCCGTTTCTTTCCCCGAGGGTGTTTACCCCGGTGATTATCTGGTGCCGGTTGGCGAGGCCCTGAAAGCCAAGATCGGCGATGCCTATATCGACCAGCCCGAAGACATCTGGATGGAAGAAATCCGCAATTTTGCCACCGATGCCATGATGGGTCTGATCCGCAGCGATATGGCGTTGCTTGGCATTGAAATGGACGTGTTTTTCAGCGAAAAATCGCTGTATGGCACCGGCAAGATCGAGGCATGTCTTGATGCGCTGGAAGCAAAAGGCCTGATTTACCAAGGCACTCTGCCCCCCCCCAAAGGCAAACTGGGTGAAGGCTGGGAGCCGCGCGAGCAAACCCTGTTCAGGTCCACCGCGCATGGCGATGATGTGGACCGTCCTGTCAAAAAATCCGACGGAGGCTGGACCTATTTTGCCCCCGATATTGCCTATCACTATGATAAAATCCAGCGCGGCTTTGATGAGCTGATCGACGTTCTGGGCGCTGATCATGGCGGCTATGTCAAACGCATGAAAGCCGCCGTTTCGGCGATGTCCGATGGCAAGGTGCCGCTAGACATAAAGCTGTGCCAGCTGGTGCGGTTGTTCAGGGATGGCGAGCCGTTCAAAATGTCAAAACGTGCCGGCACATTTGTATTGCTAAGCGATGTGGTTGAACAGGTCGGGGCTGATGTCACCCGTTTTGTGATGCTGACCCGCAAAAACGATGCGGCGCTTGATTTTGATCTTGCCAAAGCCACCGAGCAATCCAAGGATAATCCGGTATTTTATGTGAATTACGCTTATGCGCGGGTGTTTTCGGTGCTGAAAAAAGCTGGCAATCCAAGCGATGAAAAACTGGCCTCGGCAAATATGGCGCTGCTGACGCATGATGCAGAAATCAACCTGATTAAAAAGCTGGCGGAATGGCCACGGCTGGCCGAACTGGCCGCCACACACCATGAACCACACCGGATTGCATTTTACCTGTATGAACTGGCTTCGGAATTCCATGCGTTGCAACATCTGGGCAAAGTAGATCCGGATTTACGGTTTATCAGGGAAGATGCGGTTGAATGCACAGAGGCCCGTTTGGCAATGATCCGCGCGGTTGCGGTTGTGATTTCTGCTGGTCTTGGTATTCTCGGGGTCACCCCGCGTAACGAGATGCGATAAACGCATACATTTGCACATTTAGGGGTTGGAGCAGAGCAGGACACAATTTATAGTGTCTCCCGAGAGGCGTTTAACCAATGAGCGAATCGCGATTCAAGATCGATAATATTAATTCCGGTGCAGGTGATCAGCAAGCCGGCGGTTTGGCTGCGCAAATTGCCAAATGGTCTGGCGGGATTGTGTCGCTGGTTTTAATATTGGGCGTGGTTTACTGGGTGTTTGAGCTGGGCAAACGCGATGCGAATGATGTTCCGGTTATTCAGGCTATGGGTGGTGTTGCCCGTGAACGCCCCGAAGACCCCCAAGGCAGCCAGGCCAATAATCAGGGGCTGGATGTAAATGCGGTGTTGGCATCAGATGAAACCGCGCCGGTCGGTGCCCAAACCCAGCTTGCGCCACCCCCGCAACGGGCCGCGGTCGAAGACGTGCCGGTTTCTGATCAGCCCGCTGAACCCGTGTCGGATACTGTTCAGGTTTTGCAGGCCGCGCCGGTTATTCAAACAGCAGAAGATTCCGTGGAAACGCCAGCAGAAACACCTGTTCAAACCGATAATCCACTTGAAAACACAATACCTGTGGCAGACCAGCCTATGACCCGCCCGGTGCGTCGCGTTGAACAACCCGGCCTGTCAGCAAGCTCTGAGCAGCTAAGCGATGCTATTGCCGCTGCCATTGCCCAAGAAGCATCAAATAACGCCATAACCAATGCTGACCCTACGCCGGCTCAACCGGTTATTTCCCAACCGGACGGGACAGTGACACAAGTTCCGGTTGGCACCCAGATGATCCAGCTCGGGGTGTTTGACGATGAACAAAGCGCCATTCGCAACTGGGATTTTTTGCTATCGAACCAACCCGATCTTTTAAGTGGTTTGAACCGTTATATCGAACGCCGAGAGGCCGGAGGGCGGGTTTTCTACCGGCTGCGCGCCATCGGGTTTGACAATAGCGCGGCAGCGTCTGATCTGTGCGGCGTGCTGATGGGGCGTGATGTGCAATGTATCCCTGTGACCGCGCGTTAGGGGAATACGATGCCGGATGATTTTGTAAACGACATGCAAGAACAAGACATCAAAAGCCGTCGTCTGGCCGAGGCATTGGTGGTGGATGTTGACGGTTTTGAAGGCCCGCTGGACTTGTTGTTAACCCTGTCACGCACCCAAAAGGTTGATCTGCGCAAGGTTTCCATTCTGGAGTTGGCCGAACAATACCTGTTATTTGTCGAGGAAGCCAAACGCCTGCGCATTGAGCTGGCCGCCGATTATCTGGTGATGGCGGCTTGGCTGGCATTTCTTAAATCGCGGCTGTTACTGCCCGCCGACCCCGCCGATGAAGGCCCGTCGGGTGAGGAACTGGCCGCGCATCTGGCGTTTCAGCTGGAACGGCTGGAGGCCATGCGCCGCGCTGCTGCCCGCTTGATGGCGCGTGACCAGCTGGGCCGTGATTTCTTTGCGCGCGGGCAGGTGCAAACCGTTTCACGCAAACGCACCATTCGCTATACATCCACCTTACTGGACCTGATGCAGGCCTATGCCCAGACCAAAACCCGCGATGATTTTGAACCGCTGTCATTGAAGCGCGGTGCGATTTACACCATGGAACAAGCACTTGAACGCATGAAAGGCCTGATTGGCCATGCCATGGAATGGGGCGTGCTGGAACAATATTTGCCCGAGGCATGGCGGCTGGACCCTAAAAAACGCCGCTCAGCCACGGCATCGACTTTTGCAGCAGCGCTGGAGCTGGTGAAAGAGGGCAAGCTGGAAATGCGGCAGGCGGATGTTTTTGAACCGATAGAGCTGCGCAAACGGGTAAACCCATGATCGAGGATGAAAACCTGGAATCGCTGTTCGAGGCCCCGCCCATGGCCGAACAGGAACGTATGCTGGAGGCGATTTTATTTGCCACGGCCGCGCCGGTTAGCGTGGCCGAGATCGAAAGCCGGATGCCCCATGGTTCCGATGTTTCCGAGGCCATGGTTTACCTGCGCAAACGCTATGAGGGCAGGGGGGTTTCTGTTGTCAAAATAGGCGATGGCTGGGCATTTCGCACCGCGCCAGATCTTGGTTTTTTGATGCAAAAAGAACAGGTTGAATATCGCAAACTGTCGCGTGCCGCGATTGAAACATTGGCGATTATTGCCTATCACCAACCTGCCACAAGGGCCGAAATCGAAGAAATTCGCGGGGTTTCGGTTTCGCGTGGCACCATTGATATGCTGATGGAACTGGGCTGGGTAAAAATAGGCCGCCGCCGCATGACCCCGGGCCGGCCGGTGACCTTTACGGTGACCCAAGGTTTTTTAGACCACTTTGGTTTGGAGACCTCGCGAGATTTGCCCGGCGTTAAGGAATTGCGCGATAGCGGCCTGTTAGACAACCGCCCTGCACCCGGCGCGCTGGCCGAGGATGAAGATAGGGACATGGACCAAGACGACATGTTTTCGTAGGGTGGGTGCTCGCACCCACCACCCCGTTAACCTTTGGGCCAAAACCTTCAAAACAGATGTAATTTTTCTATAAATTTTGTATAAGTTTTCCATAAGTTGTCGAAAGATTAACGGATCGGTGCGTGGGGACCACGCACCCTACGGGTTTGGTCTGTTGAAAAACTTTAATCATTCGGGTATATGCAATGTTATGGAACGTATTATATCGATGATCATTCGCCGTGTTGTCATGGGCGCTTTGCGCAAAGGGTTGAGCGGCTCAAAGCCAAACCCCCGTGCCACCAAAACCGCAGGGCAACAACAACCGGCGCAAGAAGTTAACCAAGCCCGAAAACTGGGCCGGTTGGTGCGCCGGATTGGCCGGTTTTAGGGTTTTTGAAAATGCTTTGACAGTTTCAGGCCTTGGCCCTGATAATTTGACCCTAAATCGGCGCCATATAAAACATCCGGCACTTCCTGCATTTTCTCGTAAACCAGACGCCCGACAATTTGGGCATGTTCCAGCACAAACGGGGCCTCGTGGCAGCGCACTTCCAACACGCCGCGCGACCCTTTGCCACCGGCATCGGCATTGCCGAAACCGGGATCAAAAAACCCTGCATAATGCACCCGAAATTCGCCAACCATGGCCAGATATGGCGCCATTTCAGCGGCGCAATCGGGGGGGATATGCACCGCCTCACGACTGACCAGAATATAAAACGCACCGGGGTCAAGGATGATACGGCCATTCGGGGCGGTGACCGGCTCCCAAAAATCGGCCACCGGATAATGGTTCAAGCGGTCAAGATCAATCAGGCCGGTATGGGGTTTGGCGCGGTATCCAACCACATCCCCTAGCCCCGCGGACAGGTCTACTGAAAAGCCCAAACCATTGTCGATATGGGCATCGGAATCCACCAGCCCTTGCGCGGCGTCCAGCTTGCGCAGATCCTTGTCGGATAAAACAACCTGGCCCGAACGAAACCGGATCTGGTTCAGCCGCATGCCTTTACGGGCCAGCACTGAAAATGATCTTGGTGATATTTCAGCATAAAGCGGGCCTTTGTAACCCGCATCTATGCGGTCGAATTCGACCGCATTATCGGTGATAAGCCGCGTAAATAAATCAAGCCTGCCGGTTGAGGATTTGGCATTGGCCACCGCATTGATATGGGCGGGCAGATCAAGCGATTCTTGTAATTGCACCAGATAAACACAGCCCTTTTCCAGAACAGCGCCGTTTGAAAGATCAATTTCATGGGTGGAGAAATCTTTTAACCGGGCCTCAATCCCTGCCTGTGCGGGCAAAAACGATGCGCGCACCCGCCATGCCCTTGCGCCAAGACGCAGATCAAGGCTGGCGGGCTGGATTTGCGGGGTGGGGATGGTGTGGCTGCTGGTAATTTGGCCAGCGGCAATCATGTTTTGAATGGCCTGAAATGGCAAAACGCCCTGGTTTTTTTGCCATGGATTTTGCTGGTTCATTTTCCATCCCCCCATTGAGCGAAAAATTGGTCGGGCTAGCGGGATTCGAACCCACGGCCTTTCGTCCCCCAGACGAACGCGCTACCAAGCTGCGCCATAGCCCGACTGTGGCTGTTTATATCGTCAAATCCGGTGGTGGCAAGGGCAAACATGCATCATTCACAGGGTTGCTTCGATCGAGGTTTTTAGCCGCTCCAGCTGTGCAATGATTTGCCTTAAATCCACGGATTCATCCGCAGCTGGTTCCGCAACCATACTGCTGACGTATTTAACCCCTTTGGATTTCAGGATTTTCTGTGCGCCCTTGATGGTCAAACCGTCTTCATACAGCAAATGCTGGATGCCGCGCAATAAATCAACATCCGAAGGGCGGTAATAGCGCCGCCCGCCACCGCGTTTTAGCGGCGAAATCTGGGGAAACCGGCTTTCCCAAAAACGCAAAACATGGGCAGGCACATCCAGCAGGTCAGCGACCTCGCTGATGGTTCGGAATGCCTGTGCCGATTTTTGCATTTTAGGCTTTGTTGCCTGAATCCACACGTTCCTTCATCAGGTGTGAAGGGCGGAAGGTCAGCACGCGGCGGGGCGCAATCGGGACTTCTTCGCCGGTTTTGGGGTTGCGGCCAATACGGGCGTTTTTATCGCGAATGGAAAATGTGCCAAAAGACGATATTTTGACATTCTCGCCGTCAACCAGTGCTTCGGCCATATAGCCCAGCACAGATTCAACCAGTTCGGCTGATTCGTTGCGCGAAAGACCTACTTCGCGGAACACAGCTTCGCTGAGGTCCATTCTTGTTAATGTTGCGTTGCTCACAGATTCGCTCCCTTGGTTTGCAACAGGTTATGTGAAAAAGGGAAAGCGAGTCAATATCAATGGCTTGCGGGAAATTACTGATTTACCAGCGTAAGGTGGCCGCACCCCATGCCAGACCGCCGCCAATGCCTTCCATCAGCAAGATATCGCCGCGTTTGATCTGGCCGCGTTGATACGCCACCGAAAGCGCCAGCGGAATAGACGCGGCCGAGGTATTGCCGTGGTCTTGCACGGTTACCACCACACGGTCCATGGTCAGGCCCATTTTGGCTACGGTGCGTTTGATAATGCGCAGATTGGCTTGATGGGGAATGACCCAAGTGACATCATCCACAGTGATACCCGCGCGTTCCAGCGCGATTTCGCCGGTTTGGGCCAGCTTGCCAACCGCGTGTTTGAATACTTCTTGCCCCTGCATTCTTAAAACGCCGGTGGTCTGGGTGCTGGACACCCCGCCATCCACATAAAGCAGATCGTTATAGCGCCCGTCGGATTGCAGGTCAGTGGATAAAATACCGCGATCGGCGCTGGTGCCATCACCTTGTTGGGCCTCAAGAATAACCGCGCCTGCGCCATCGCCAAACAGCACACAGGTGGAACGATCCGTCCAGTCCATGATGCGGGAAAAGGTTTCAGCACCAATCACCAACACCCGTTTGGCCTGGCCTGATACCACCAGCGCATTGGCAGTGCTGATCGCATAGATAAAGCCGGCACAAACCGCCTGAATGTCAAAGGCAAAGCCGCCAGTCATGCCCAAAGCCGCCTGTAATTTGCTGGCAGTAGATGGAAATGTCTGGTCAGGGGTGCTGGTGGCCAATACGATGGCGTCAATGTCATTGGCAGTTAAGTTGGCGTCTTTTAATGCCATTTTGGCGGCTTCCAGCGCCAGGTCCGAGGTCAGTTGATCTTCGGCGGCAAAATGCCGGCGCTCGATTCCGGATCGTGTGCGGATCCATTCATCGCTGGTATCCAGCGTTTTTTCAAACTCGGCATTTTCGACCACACGTTCGGGCAGATAATGCCCCACGCCAATTGCCACAGCACGGGTAATGGTCATTTTTACGCCTCGTTATTGGTTGAAAGCGCATCTTTGCTTGCGGCGAGGCCGGACGCAACCCGCGCTGTCAGTTTTTCTGAAAAATCATTTTGCGCCAGCTGGTGCGCCAGCTTGATGGCGGCGGCAACACCCGTGGCGTCTGCACCACCATGGGATTTAACCACAATGCCGTTCAGCCCCAGAAACACACCGCCATTAACGCGGCGCGGATCAATGCGTTTTGATAAACGCCGCAGGCTGGTCATGGCAAACAATGCGCCGATACGCGATAAAGGCGTGTGTGAAAATGCCCGCTTTAACAGGTTGCTAACGTGTTTTGCAGTGCCTTCGCCGGTTTTCAGGGCTACATTGCCGGTGAACCCGTCAGTGACAATGACATCAACACGGTTTGATGGAATATCGCTGCCCTCTACATATCCGACATATTCGAAATCAGAGGTTCGGGCCACGGTGTCTATCAGCTTGGCGGCCTCGTGCAATTCGGGGCGGCCTTTGAATTCTTCGGTGCCTACATTTAACAAGCCCACCCGCGGGCACGCCAAATTCATGCCGTTACGGGCATAGGAGGCCCCCATGATGGCATATTTCAATAAATCATGCGCATCGGCTTTTATATCGGCGCCCACATCCAGCATGATATTGTGTTTTTGCGGATTGGCAGATGGCCAAAGGATGGCAATGGCGGGCCGGTCAACGCCGGGGGCTTTGCGCAGGCGCACCACCGACATGGCCATTAACGCACCGGTATTGCCACAAGAAACAGCGGCCTTGGCGGCGCCGGTTTTCACCGCATCAATAGTCGCCCACATGCTGGATTTTTTACCACCGCGCAAGGCTGTTGATGGTTTTTCATCCATGCTGATAACTTGTTCGGTGGCGTTTATTTCGCATTGGGCCGCCAGCGCGGGCCTGCGTTTCAGGCATTTGCTAATCTGGGCCGCGTCGCCATTGACAATAAACCGCACATCGGGGTTTTTGCTGGCAAATTTGGCCATGCCGCCGATTATGGCCGCAACCCCGCTATCGCCGCCCATGGCGTCAACGGAAATCACAGTTTTGTCTGTGTTAGATTGGGTGTCCGGTT
The DNA here is from genome assembly GCA_026982575.1 of Paracoccaceae bacterium. GTDB lineage: Bacteria > Pseudomonadota > Alphaproteobacteria > Rhodobacterales > Rhodobacteraceae > UBA3077. The sequence continues at coordinate 9,563 of JALSGU010000238.1, forward strand.
TGTGCGTCTCGCCCATTGCCGGACCTATCCCCGCGGCTTATGCCGCGTCTTCGTCCAGATCGATGTCGTCAATCAGAACAACAACTTCGCGGTCCGCATAATGACCACAAGAAGGGCACACGTGATGCGGGCGTTTCAGCTCGCCGCAATTTGTGCATTCATTGGGGTTTGCACCAGCCAATGCCAGATGCGCACGGCGCATGCCGCGTTTGGAGCGGGTGATTTTACTTTTAGGTACAGCCATTTTTTTCGACCTTAAATCAAACGGAATTTAACCGTATTACGTGGTTCTTGAGGCGGATTAACAGGAATTTCCCGTGCATGCAAACCCCAACAGGAATTGAAGGGCGGAAAATACCCATAATTTAGCAAATAACAAGCCTTATTCGGGCTTGTTGTCCAGTTTTTCCTTTAACATTGCCAAACCGGCAAAGGGCTTGACCTCTGCATCTGTCATTGCGGCTTCACCATCCGGTGCAGAAGTGCCGTTTTGCATTTCTGCCCCTTCTTTTCTTGGGTATAGCGGAATTTCAAGCAAAAGGGCCTCGGTGGCGATAACACCTATATCAATGATTTTCCCCAAAACCTCCAGCTCGTCATCCAGCAGGGTTTCGTCAGTTTCATCGGGCATTTTTTCTTCAGGCAAAAATTTTATCCGCAATTGCACATCGATTCGGGTGCGCACCGGCTCGGCAGAGATCACACAGACCTGCGACACTGTCGCGCCCAGTTCAGCGTCAAGCTGCCAGCTTCGTGCCCCGAGCGGTGCAATTTCGCCAATCATGCGCATTTTTTTAAGGCCGGTAAGACCCAAGGCGCTGGTCAGGGCTGACAATTCCGCCGCGTCAGGCACCAGATCAAACTTGATCAGACGGTTGGCGGGCAGGCTGTCGACCTCATAGGGACGTGAAAGCGGTAGGGATTCGGGCAGGATTTCGGGTTGATCGGCCATAATACACTCATATAACTGGGTTTTGCATGTCAGATTGCTTGCGTCAGCTACAAGTATATGGAACAACATGCGAGAGTTTGGCAATATGTCTTCTGAGGGCCCTATGAGCAAGTCGGTTTTTAAAAAGTTTCTGGTCATGTCGGCTTTTGCCGGCGCACTAAGCGCCTGTGCACCCCAGATCGATGTGCATGGCTATGTGCCGGTTGCGGCAGATGTTGACGCGATTACGCCGGGTAAAGATACGCAAAATTCTGTGCTGGCATTGCTTGGCACCCCGACAACCACCGGGGCGCAAGGGTCTGATACATGGTATTATATTTCCAGCCGGGTGGAACGGGTGGCGTTTTTGGCCCCCAAAGAGGTCGATAGGCAAATCGTGGCAGTTGTTTTTGCCGGTAATGGCAGGGTTTCGGCCGTGGAACATTTTTCACTGGAAGACGGACGGATCATTGATTTGAACCGCAATGTTACCATAACCGATGGTCGCCGGCTGACATTTTTTGAGCAATTGCTGGGCAATCTGGGCAGTTTCAGCGCTGAAAGCTTTTTGGGCGGCGGTTAACTTTCCTGTTTGAAATTAAGCGCAGCACCATTCATGCAATAGCGCTGGCCGGTTGGCTGTGGACCATCGGGGAAAACATGGCCCAGATGGGCATCACATCGCGCGCAAATGACTTCGGTGCGGGTGATAAAAAGCTTTCGGTCGGATTTTTCAATAATTGCCGTGGCATTTTCCGGCTGGAAAAAACTGGGCCAGCCAGTGCCGCTATCAAATTTTGCACCCATGTCAAACAGGGCGGCGTCGCAGCAAATACAATGAAACATGCCTTTGGCATCAGGGTAACTGTCATTTGAAAATGCGCGTTCCGTGCCCGATTTTCGGGTTACTTTATAGGATAGCGGCGAAAGCTGCGCCCGCCATTCGACATCGGATTTGCTGATTTTTTCCATTATTGTCTCTTTTTGCTACAGATTTTACGCTTACCTGTCAGATATAGCGTATAGTATTGGAAACAAATTCGGCAGGCAATGTGATGCGACAGAAATATCAAGCAAGATTCGCGCGAAATAATGCGGATATGCTGGCGGTGCAGGCGCTGCGCGGACGGGTTTTTCGCGGCTGCGGGCTGGATGCCGACCGGTTTGATTCGCGATGCCGGCATATGATGATTTCAGACAACCGCAGCGGCCAATTGGCCTGTGTGTTTCGTATTCAGCCTTTTGCCAGCGGGGCCGAGATCAAACAATCATATGCTGCGCAATATTATGAGCTGTCAGCCCTGCAGGATTACCCTGGAAAGCTGGTGGAAATGGGGCGGTTTTGCATTGATCCGGCATTTAACGATCCGGATATTTTGCGGCTGGCATGGGGTGAAATGACCCGATATGTGGATGAAAACAACGTGCAGATGCTGTTTGGCTGTTCCAGTTTTTACGGGGTAGAGGCCGAACATTACATGGATGCTTTTGCCCTGCTGAAAGAACGCCATCTGGCACCGAAACGCTGGTTGCCCCGGGTCAAAGCACCGGATGTGTTCAAGTTTGCCCGCAAATTGGCGCGGATAAAGCCGAACTTGAAAACTGCACGAAAAAAGATGCCACCTTTGCTGCGCACCTATCTTTTGATGGGGGGGTGGGTGTCTGATCATGCGGTTGTTGATAATGATCTCAACACGTTACATGTGTTTACGGGGTTGGAAATAGGTGCTATTCCCGATGGGCGCAAACGGCTGCTGCGGGCGG
>JALSGU010000239.1 GCA_026982575.1 Paracoccaceae bacterium
GATCAGGAATTTGCCAAAACCTATCGTCGCGCGTTAACCTCAATTCAGGTCAAAGGCTCGTTTTATAACCGCGATGGCCAAACCGCCGCCGCAAGCAAAATGGTGCAGCGTCTGACAAAACCGCGCGCCGGTGCAAGAAAACCGTTGCAGCAGGTGGATGATGCGATAATACTTGCGGCTGAATAACAGCTACAGGTTTACGCCCATGCCCTTGCCCAAAACCCCTGCCAATCACGCCGCCCTGACGCCGGTTTCGTTTATCCATCGCGCCGCGATGACATTTCCGAACAAGCCAAGCGTGATCTATGGTGATATCATCCGAAGCTGGGCTGAAACTTATGGGCGTTGTCGGCAAATGGCCTCGGCGCTGGTAAAATCGGGCTTGCAAAAAGGCGATGTTATCGGGGTAGTGGCTACCAACACCCCCGAGATTTACGAGGCTCATTTCGGCGTGCCCATGGCGGGAATGGTGCTGAACACCCTGAATTGCCGGCTGGATGCCAAAACCATTGCCTATATTATTGATCATTCCGAAACCAAATTGCTGTTTGTTGATCGCGAATTTTCCAGCGTGGTTAAATCGGCCATTGCCACGTTAAAAACCCCGCCGGTGATTATTGATATTGTTGATCCAAAAGGCCCAAAAGGCGACCCGCTGGGCGTGCAGGATTACGAGGCTTTCCTGGAAACCGGAGACCCTGATTTTGCCTATCAGCCGCCCGATGATGAATGGGATACGATCAGCATCAATTATACCTCCGGCACCACCGGCAACCCCAAAGGTGTGGTTTACCATTATCGCGGGGCATACCTGAATGCGCTTGGCAATACCATTGACTGGAACATGGCTGCGCACCCCAAATACCTGTGGACCTTGCCGATGTTTCACTGCAACGGCTGGTGCTTTCCGTGGGCCGTGGCAGCCAAGGCGGGCGTTAATATCTGTATGCGCAAGGTCACGGCCAAAAATATTTATGATGCCATTGCCGATCATGGCGCTGATCATTTTTGCGGCGCGCCGGTTGTGCTTGGCTTTATGATCAACGCAACAGATGCCGAAAAACGCCCCTTTGACCATCTGGTAAAGGTCATGACCGCCGCCGCGCCGCCCCCTGCCAAAGTGCTGCAAGCCATGGCCGTTGAGGGGTTCGAGGTGACGCATGCCTATGGCCTGACCGAAACCTATGGCCCGTGTATTTCCTGCGCATGGGATAGCGACTGGAATGCCTTGCCAATTGGCAAACAGGCCAACCTGAAAGCCCGCCAAGGCGTGCCTTATCTGGTGCAAGAAGACGTGGCGGTGATTAACCCAAAAACCATGCAACCGGTGCCATGGGACGGCGAAACCATGGGCGAGGTGATGATGCGCGGCAATGTTACCATGAAGGGCTATTTGAAAAATGATGCCGCCACAGCCGAGGCATTTGCCGGTGGCTGGTTTCATTCCGGTGATCTGGGGGTGATGCACCCCGATGGCTATATCCAGCTGCGGGATCGTGCCAAGGATATCATTATCTCGGGGGGCGAAAATATTTCCAGCATTGAGGTTGAAGGCGTGATTTTTGGCCACCCATCCGTGGCAGCGGTGGCCGTGGTGGCGCGACCGGATGAAAAATGGGGCGAAACCCCCTGTGCTTTTGTGGAGCTAAAACCGGGCATGGCAGCAACCGAGGCTGAAATTATTGCCCATTGCCGTGAACATCTGGCCGGTTTCAAACGGCCCAAATCGGTATTTTTTGAGGAATTGCCAAAGACCTCAACCGGCAAAATCCAAAAGGTAGACCTGCGCAAAAA
>JALSGU010000240.1 GCA_026982575.1 Paracoccaceae bacterium
CCGGTCCGAGGGTGCAACCCCGCAAGATATCCGCCAGTTGGTCGGGCTTTAGAGTTTATTCCGGCTGCATTAATTCAATTTCATCGCCATCGCGAATGGCGGTGTAAAAACAGCTCTGCCGGTTGGTGTGGCAAGCCGGGCCGGTTTGTTTCACCAGCATCAACAGGCAATCTCTGTCACAATCGATGCGCATATCCTTTAATATCTGCACATTCCCAGATGTTTCGCCCTTGCGCCACAATTCTTGCCGTGAGCGCGACCAATAGGTCACCTGCCCCGTTTTAATCGTTTCTGCCAGACTTTCGGCATTCATCCATGCCAGCATCAGCACCTCGCCGGATATTTCATCTTGCGCAATCGCGGGCATCAGCCCGTCTGAATTAAATTTTACCGATGCCATGTCCAATTTCATAATTTTGCCCCTTGTTATCCTGCCAATACCCACCCTATCTATTGTGAAACACGGACGTTGCAAAGGCCAGTCATGGATACCGATTTGATAAAGCTCTATTCAGGCCGAATTCTGGCGCTGGCTGCAAATATTCCGCTGACCGAACGGTTGGAAAACCCTGATCGCACTGTCAAGAAACGCTCGCCGCTTTGCGGATCAACAGTTACGGTTGATATTAACGCCACAAACCATGTGATCACGGCCTATGGCCAAGACGTAAAAGCCTGCGCGCTGGGGCAAGCCGCCGCATCCATTCTGGCGGCAAATGCGATTGGCAGATCAGTAACCGAAATTCAAACCGCACGCGACCAGCTTTTGGCAATGTTAAAACAAGACGGTCCAACCCCCGATGCCCCGTTTGACGGGTTTGAAGTATTGCTGCCAGCACGGGAATATAAAAACCGTCACGCATCCATCATGCTAGCGCTTGAGGCCACATTAGAAGCCTTACAATAAAAAAACGCCGCAACCTGAAAAACAGGCGCGGCGAGTTGGGTGAATGATCCAAATGGCACAGAACAATCTGCGCCGTCCGAGGCAGGTCGGATGGGGTGGCAAGTATCGCCGGATCAGTCAGCAGAAATCAGGTCAGGGCAAGGGTGCCGATCAGCATCAGGCAAATCAGACCAAGGGTCAGCGCATCCTCTATTATTGGCTTTACGTCTGATCTTTCATATTTTTTGATAAGTGCCGTCATGTTCTGTCCCTCACGTTAATTTCCCGTTAAGTTTCCTTAATGTTCTCTTTTTGACCAGACAAGTCAAGAACATTTTAGGAACAAACTGAAATTAGCCCACCGAAAGCAGTAAAATCGCCTTATCCCGATCCATTAAATACAGCAAAGCCCGTATCGCCTGCCCGCGCGGACTGGTTAAATCAGGGTCTATGGTCAGCAATAACCGCGCATCATCCTGCGCGATTTTCATTAGGCTTTGTTGGGTTTCCAGATCAGCCACCCTGAATTTTGGCAGGCCTGATTGATTAACGCCCAATAAATCGCCTGCGCCGCGAATGCGCAGATCCTCGTCGGCAATGCGAAAACCGTCCTGGGTTTCGCGCATGATTTTAAGGCGCGCAGTGCCGCCTTGGGTTAACGGCGCATCAAACATCAACAAACAGGTTGAGGCAATTTCACCGCGCCCCACCCGTCCGCGCAGCTGGTGCAACTGCGCAAGGCCAAAGTTTTCGGCGCCCTCAATCACCATGATGGTGGCGTTTGGCACATCAACTCCTACCTCTATTACCGTGGTGGCAACCAGCAGCCGTGTGGTGCCAGCCACAAACGCGGCCATGGCGGCATCTTTTTCGGCAATCGGCATCTGCCCATGCACCAGCCCGACCA
>JALSGU010000241.1 GCA_026982575.1 Paracoccaceae bacterium
TCCAGCTGGTTTGGCGATTTTGCCGGATTTACCATGAACGCAACTGAAAACTGGTTTGCCTATGTGCTGGCCCTTATTTTCCTTGTCTTCAGACCCCAAGGTCTGTTTGGCGAGAAAATCATCGAGAGGGTATAGATATGTTTTACCGCGAAGCAGGTGATTTCAAAAAATCCTACGCCGAGGATAACCAGACCTTTCCGCTAAAGCTGGATCGATATGGCTATTACTTACTGATGGCCGTGGCATTCGGGGTTGTCCCGTTTTTCATCAATGATTACTGGGCCAGCGCAATTTTAATTCCGTTTCTGGTCTGGTCGATTGCGGCGCTGGGCCTGAACATTCTGGGCGGATATTGCGGGCAAATCAGCCTTGGTTCCGGCGGGTTTATGGCGGTGGGGGCTTATACAACCTATAAGCTGATGACCTCTTTTCCCGATCTGAACATGTTTGTCATTGTGCTGCTTTCGGGGGTGGTTACGGCGATGGTCGGGTTGATATTCGGCCTGCCAAGCCTGCGCATCAAAGGGTTTTATCTGGCGGTGGCGACATTGGCGGCGCAGTTCTTTCTGGTCTGGATGTTCAATAAATTCGGCTGGTTTTATAATTACTCCGCATCGGGCCAGATCACCGCGCCAGCGCGCGAGGTGTTCGGGTTTGAAGTAACGGGCGCCACCGCAACCGCCAGCGCAAAATACCTGTTTTGTCTGGTATTGGTGGTGGGGCTGGCATGGCTGGCCCGCAACCTGACACGCGGCCGCATCGGCCGCAGCTGGATGGCAATTCGCGATATGGATATTGCTGCGGAAATCATCGGAGTGAACCCGCTGAAAACCAAACTATTGGCCTTTGCGATCAGTTCGTTTTTTATCGGTGTCGCCGGGGCTTTGTTTTTCTCGGTTTATCTGGGCGCGATCGAGGTGGGCGAGGCCTTTGGCATCCAGAAATCATTCCTGCTGTTGTTTATGGTGATTATCGGCGGGCTCGGCACAATTTTCGGCAGCTTTATCGGTGCGGCATTTCTGGTGCTTATGCCGGTTTTGTTGAAAAACATCATGGTTGGCCAGCTGAATTTCCCGATCGATATTGCCGCCCATCTGGAATTTGTGCTGGTCGGGCTGTTTATTATGATAACCTTGGTGCTGGAACCAAGGGGAATCGCCCAGCTATGGCGGTTTGCCAAAGCCAAACTCAGATTATGGCCTTTTCCGCATTAGGACGGGCCGCAAAACGCGATCGGCAAAAAAAAGCCGGAGCACAAACACGATGTCAAACCTAAAGGGAGGATAGACATGAAACTAACCAAACTGGCAGCAATTGCTGTCGCGGCCACCATGGTCGCAGGGCCGGTATTGGCCCAGCTTGTATTCCCCAGCCTTAGCTATCGCACCGGCCCGTTCGGTGCCAATGGTTCCGAGGTTGCGGACGGTTTTGCCGATTATATGACATTGCTGAATGAACGCGATGGCGGCATTGGCGGCGTAATGACCGTGGTCAATGAATGCGAAACCGGCTATTCGACCGAAAAAGGTGTGGAATGTTACGAGGCCACCAAAGGTTCGGGTGCGCTGATCTATCAACCGCTTTCAACCGGCATGACCTATCAGTTGATCCCGCGGGTAACGGCCGACGGCATTCCGATGCTGACCACCGGTTACGGGCGCACCTCGGTTGCCAATGGCGATGTGTTTAAACAGGTTTTCAACTTTCCGGTAAATTACTGGAACGGGGCATCGATTGCCGTGAACTATATGCTGGCTGAAAATGATGGGGATCTTTCGGGCAAAACCATTGCCCTGCTGTATCATAACTCTGCTTATGGCAAAGAACCCATTCCCACGCTGGAAGCTTTGGCTGGAATTCACGGGTTTGACCTGACATTGCTGCCAATTGACAGCCCGGGACAAGAGCAAAAATCCCAATGGCTGCAAATTCGCCGTGAACAGCCTGATTATGCGCTGCTTTGGGGTTGGGGTATTATGAACCAGGTTGCTATTCAAGAAGCCGCGAATATCCGTTTCCCGATGGAAAACTTCATGGGCATCTGGTGGTCCGGTTCTGAAAATGATGTGATTCCCGCAGGTATGGCGGCTGATGGATACAAGGCCTTGACTTTCCACGCCATCGGCACTGATTTCCCGATGTTCGAGGATATGCAAACCTATGTGGTCGATGCCGGTCTGGCGGCTGGTTCGGGCGATAATGTCGGCACCGTGCTTTATAACCGCGGCATGTATGGCGCATTATTGGCAGCCGAAGCTGTGAAAGTTGCGCAAGCAATGCACGGCGTTGCCCAGATCGATGCGGCAATGATGCGCGACGGGCTGGAAAATCTGGTTGTATCGGATGAAACCATGGCGGCCGTTGGCCTGCAAGGTTTTGGCCCGAATTTCAGCGTAAGCTGTGAAAACCATGGTGGCCCGGGGCTTGGCGCTATTTCGCAATGGGATGCGACTGCACAGAAATGGAGCCTGATCACCGGATTTGAACCATCTGACATGGATGTGATTCAACCTTTGATTATGGCAGATTCAGCAGCTTATGCGGCTGAAAACAACATTGAAAGCCAGTGTAACTAAACCCGACACCCCCTCCGGCGCTTATGTCGGAGGGGAACCAACCCAAGGAAAAACGATGTTAGATACCGGTGACAACACAGAAGTTTTGTTGGATGTGAGCAACATCGAAGTGATTTATAATAACGTTATTCTGGTGCTGAAAGGTGTTAGTCTAACGCTTGATAAAGGCGGTATTACCGCATTGCTGGGCGGCAATGGCGCGGGTAAAACCACCACGCTAAAGGCGATTTCAAATCTGCTGCGGGCCGAACGGGGTGATGTGACCAAGGGGTCGATCACCTATAAAGGCAAAGCCATTGACGCGCTTGATCCGGCCACGCTGGTGAAATCAGGGGTGATTCAGGTGATGGAAGGCCGCCATGTTTTTGAACATCTGACCGTGGATGAAAACCTGATGACAGGGGCCTATACGCGCCGCGATGGCAAGGCCGCGATCAAGCAAAGCCTTGATCTGGTTTACAATTATTTCCCGCGCCTGAAAGACCGGCGCAAATCTCTGGCGGGATACACCTCGGGCGGGGAGCAACAAATGGTTGCCATTGGACGGGCGCTAATGAGCAACCCCGAAACCGTGTTGCTGGATGAACCCAGCATGGGGCTGGCCCCGCAACTGGTGGAAGAAATTTTCGGGATTGTCAAAAACCTCAACGAGGTCGAGGGGGTTTCGTTTTTAATCGCCGAACAAAACACCAATGTGGCGCTGCGCTTTGCCCATAAAGGCTTTATTCTTGAATCGGGCCGTGTGGTCATGGAAGGCCCGGCCGCCGAGCTGCGCGAAAACCCCGATGTGAAAGAATTTTATCTGGGCATGTCGGATAAGGGCCGCAAATCTTTTCGCGATGTGCGCTCGTATCGTCGCCGTAAAAGATGGTTAAGCTGATTTTGGCAGGATATTAGATGGCTGATTATTTTGACAGTTTGGAAACCCGCAGTGCAGATCAGCGCGCGGCAGCAATGGCGGCAATGCTACCGGCGCAAATAGGCAATGCTGTTGCCAATGCGCCAGCAATGGCGGCGCGTCTGGCATCGGTGGACCCTGCCAAAATCGTTGACCGCGCCGCGCTGCAAACCCTGCCCGTGTTGCGAAAATCGGAATTGGGTGCCGCACAGGCTGAAAATCCGCCTTTCGGGGGCTTTGCGGTTGCCGCGAATTTTGCCCATGTGTTCCAAAGCCCGGGGCCGATATATGAACCAGCTGGGCGCGGCGATGATTGGTGGCGTTTGGGGCGGTTTTTGCACGCAACAGGTGTGCACAGCGATGATGTGGTGCAAAACTGTTTTTCCTATCACCTGACGCCCGCGGGGCTGATGTTTGAAAGTGCTGCCAAAGCCGTGGGCGCCACGGTGTTTCCAGCGGGCACTGGCCAGACCGAATTACAAGTTCGGGCCGCGGCACAACTGGGGGTTACGGCCTATGCGGGCACGCCGGATTATCTGAAAATCATTTTGGACAAAGCTGACGGGATGGGGGTTGATCTGTCAAAAATCACCCGCGCCGGCGTTGGTGGCGGCGCGCTTTTCCCCAGCCTTCGGGCGGAATATGCCGATCGGGGCATTCAGTGTCTACAATGTTATGCCACCGCTGATCTGGGCAATATCGCCTATGAATCCGACGCCATGGAAGGCATGATTGTGGACGAGGGCGTGATTGTTGAAATTGTCACCCCCGGCACCGGTATTCCTGTTGCGGATGGCGAGGTTGGCGAGGTTATCGTCACCACGCTTAACCCTGATTATCCGTTGATCCGGTTTGCTACTGGCGATTTGTCAGCGGTTTTACCCGGTATCAGCCCTTGTGGGCGCACTAATATGCGCATCAAAGGCTGGATGGGGCGCGCTGACCAGACCACCAAGATCAAAGGCATGTTTGTGCGCCCTGAACAGGTGGCAGCACTGGTTTCCGCCCATCCCGAAATTGTCAAAGCCCGTGTAATTGTGCTGCGCGATGGTGAACAAGACAGCATGATGGTACAGGTTGAGGCCAAAGATGCCAACAAAAACGTAATTGAGGAAACGGTTCGTGCCATGCTTAAACTGCGTGGCACGGTGGAAATAATGGCCATCGGCAGCCTGCCAAAAGACGGGCTGGTCATTGAGGATCGGCGGAAATATGACTAAAATCCGCCTGTGACGCTTCTGTGATATCGCCATTTGCTTTGGGTTTGGTAAACTGGCCTTGAAACAGGAGGCGTAATTATGAAACCTATGCTTAGAACTTTGATGGTTGTCGGGCTGTTGTTTATGGCCGTGCAGGCCAAAGCCCAAAACCTGGCCCTTATTTTATCTTTTCAGAATTATGAAAACGGATCAGAGGTTCGAAACGCGCTGCGCTCTCATAATGATCTGCTGACTGCTTATCGTAATGCCGGATTTCAGACCTTTGCCGGACGCGACCGGAGCAACGCACAATTGCGGCGTTTGCTGCGGGAATTTGCCGATGCGCTGGACGATGCGGATAACGCGGTGATCCATATCAACGGCCATGTGGTCAGCTTTGGTCAACAAAGCTGGGTCTTGCCGGTTGATACGAAGGCAAATTCACTGGCAGGGCTGGAAATAGACGGGATTTCGGTAAATTTCTTGCTGGAACTGCTGGCCCGAAAGCCGGAACAATCCATTTTGTTTCTGGGGATGCCGGACAGGGATTTTGCCAATATCCGCGGCACGCGCCGAGGCGTTTCAGCCGAAAACATGCCCGATGATGTGATGATGGTCAGCGGGCTGCACCGCGATGTGGTGCGCGCGGTTACCCGCAATTTTCTGGACCCTGACACCATCGTTTTACAGGCACTATCGGCCAATCGCCGTAGCCTGAATTTTGACGGGGATATTCCTGTTGGCTTGATACTGGCGGATGGTGGCGCTGCGCCAGCCCCGTCGCCGCAGGTGGATACGCCGGTACAAATCGAATCAGCGCTGGGGCTTTCGCGCAATCAGCGACGCAGCATTCAGGCTGACCTTACCATATTGGGGCATGATCTAGGAACCATCGACGGGGTGTTTGGCAATGCCACACGGCGCGCCATTCGCAATTGGCAGCGGGATCAACGCTTTTCCCGAACCGGATATCTGACGGCTGAACAATTGGTACAACTGGACCGTGGCGCGGATGCTGTGCGCCGTGATCTGGAGGTGCGGGACCGTGCATTCTGGGCGCGCAGCGGTGCTGCTGGTACGGTTGCCGGGTTGCAGGCCTATCTTGAGCAATTCCCCGAGGGGCTATTTGCCGGCCGCGCCCGTGATCAATTATCTGAATTGCTGCGCGACGATGACCAGGAAGAATGGTTGCGCGCGGCCGAAATCAACACATTACAAGCCTATCAGCGGTATTTGCAGCGCTATCCCCAGGGTATTTATAACCGTTTGGCAAAGGTCCGCATTCAGGAATTTGCGGTTGATGAACCCGACCCGCATGCGGATGCACGCCGTGCAGAAGAACGGTTGCGGCTGGACGAATCATCCCGGTTGTTGATTGAACTGCGCCTTGCCGGTTTGGGGTATCGGGTTGGCGGCACCGACGGTAATTTCAACAACGCCACCCGAAATGCCATCCGCCAATATCAGACCGACCGGCGGTTGCCGGTGACCGGCTATGTTTCGTCAACCATGATCAGAATGCTGTTACTGGGGCGTTGATTGCCCGCAAATAGAAAGGCCGGGCATCATGCCCGGCCTTGAAATTCGGTAATCTGGTTTCAATCAGCCTTGACGGGCTTTGAAACGCGGCTGGGTTTTATTGATAACATAAACCCGGCCCTTACGGCGCACAACGCGGCAATCGCGGTGACGCGCCTTAAGGGAGCGAAGCGAATTTTTGACTTTCATGGTCTCTCTCCTGTCAGCGGCGCGATTTGCGCCAGTTAAAAATGGTGGGCGTAACTGGGATTGAACCAGTGACCCCTTCGATGTCAACGAAGTGCTCTCCCGCTGAGCTATACACCCGAAAAGCGAACAAGCGCTGCATTCGCAACGCCCGCCTGACAGGGTGTATAAGTTGAGTCGCTACAGGGTTCAAGGGCCTTTTGCATTCCAGACCGATTGTTCTATGCTGTTGGCAGAACAATTTCTGATCGGTATTTTGATGGCACATCCCTATCGTCTGGTTTACCCGAAAACGGCGTCTTCCTGTGCTGTTTTCAATGCCTGCCATAGCGGTTATGGCCTGCCCGATGCATTTACCAAACAATCGGAATTGTCGATTGCTGAACTACGATCATCCGAGGATGCATTTGTTGACCAACTGATAGCTGCCGCGCCGGATTATGGTGCGCCGATACTGGCGGCAAATTTTTCGCGTGCCTATGTTGATGCAAACCGCGCCGCAAACGAGCTGGACCCGGCGTTGATTTTTGATGTGCCCCGACAAAAAACCAACGCGCGTGTGGCCGCAGGGCTGGGGGTTTTGCCGCGTATTGTTGCAGATGGCAAGGTTATTCAGGCAGGAAAAATCACCTTAACCGCGGCAGAGGCGCGTCTGAAAGAGTGTTACTTTCCCTATCACCGCGCGCTTGAAAATCTGGTTGGGCAGCAAAAACAAAAATTTGGCCTGTGTCTGTTGTTTGATTTCCATTCCATGCCGCAAGCAGCTTTGAAAGCTGTGCCGCAAAAACAAGGCCACATGCCCGATATAATTCTGGGAGACCGGTTCGGGCTTTCTTGTGATCGTTGGCTGACGGATTCAGTTGAACAGATTTTTAGCCGTGCCGGTTTTGTGGTGGCCCGAAACGCGCCTTTTGCGGGGGGCTATATAACCCGGCATTACGGCAAGCCCAAAAAGGCTGTTCATACAATCCAGATTGAAATCAACCGCAGTCTTTATATGGATGAAAAACGCCTTTTGCCGCTGCCGGAATTTGAAAAATTCCGTAATCGAATCAGCGATTGCATAAATGCCTTGGCCGGCCTTGGCCCTACCGCACTGGAACTTGCCGCAGAATAAAAAAAGACCGCACAAGTTGCACGGTCCAAGTCTAGGGAGGAATTGTTCGCCAAAGCGCTTTTAGTTCAAGCTGAATCGCAATTCACTGTCTTTCGCTTCGCTCAAACGCGAATTGCGATAAATCTGTTTCAGCAAGAACTAAAAATTCTTTAAGCAAACATGTAATAAACATTACATTTATCGAATATATGATGCAATGCAGCAAAGTCAACATGAGATTCGAAATTATTTCAGGCTGCGGCCTTTGGTGATTGCACCAGCCCCGTATTTTTGGCGGATTTTATCGGTGGCGGCCTCGGCAGCGCTGCGGATCGGGGCGTTTTGGTCCAGTAAATCCGGCATGGTATCAGTTAGATCGCTTTTGCAAAGATTTGATAGCCCCACCCCGATCAGACGGAAAGGCCCTTGAACCAGTTCTTTTTGCAGCATTTTTGTGGCGTAATAATACAACGTGTCTGCTAGTTGGGTGGGCGATGAAAGGGTAATGCGCCGCGACAATTGCCGAAAGTTGGATTTTTTAAGCTTAAGCGTCACCACCATACCCGCCATATCGTTGGCCTTGGCGCGATCAGATACCTTGACGGAAAGTCGCCATAAATGCCCGTCCAGAATGTCTGTGTTATTTGTATCTTTTGAAAAAGTTGTCTCGTTGGAAATGCTTTTTATCTTACGGCTGCTGCTGATTTTACGATAATCCTGCCCCCGCGCCAAATGCCAGAGCCGCATGCCCGTATCGCCGTATTTTTGGGCAAGGTCGGTTTTTTCATACCTTAATATATCGCTGATGGAATGAATGCCGTCGCGCCCCAGCGTTTGGCGAAATGCAGGGCCAACCCCCCAGATCATGCCCACAGGCTTGCCTTTTAAAAATTCCGCTGTTTCTGCTTTGCCGATCAGGGCCATACCGCGGGGTTTATCCAGATCGGATGCGATTTTTGCCAGAAATTTATTATGGGACAGACCAAAAGAACCGGTAATGCCAATTTCATCCTCCATACGTTTGACCAAACGTGCCATTTGCGCAGCGGGAGGCTGGTTATGCAGGCGGGTGGTTCCGGTTAGGTCAAGAAAGGCCTCGTCCAGCGACAGGGGTTCAATCATCGGGGTCAGGGCATCCATCAGGCTGCGGATTTGTTTTGAAACCTCGACATAAACCCCCATGCGAGGCGGGACAATTTCAGCCTCGGGGCATAGTTTGCGGGCCTGAAACATCGGCATGGCCGAACGCACCCCTTTGATGCGCGCGATATAACAGGCGGTGGTAACCACCCCGCGTGTGCCGCCCCCCACAATTAACGGTTTGTCGCGCAGGTCAGGGTTGTCGCGTTTTTCAACACTGGCAAAAAACGCGTCACAATCCATATGGGCGATGGATAGTTGCCACAGTTCCGCATGGCGAAATACCCTTGGCGACCCGCATTCAGGGCAGCGGCCAAGCCCGGAAAAACCGGTGATACAATCGCGGCAAAGGCTGGGCATGGCATGGTTCATAATGCCCGATTATTGACATATTTTAACGATGTTCACAAGATGTTCTTGCCTTTAGGCCTGTTGCATATCGGCCAATATTTCAAGCGCGGCGCCGCGCGGATCATCAGCCTGCCAAACGGGGCGGCCCACTACGATATGATCAGCGCCATCGGTAATGGCTTGGGCCGGTGTGGCGATGCGTTTTTGATCGCCCTTGTCGCCGTTGGCCATCCGAACACCGGGGGTTACGATCAGTTTATCCTTGGCTTCGGGCAAGGCCCTGATCAGCGCTGCTTCGCGGGGCGAGGCAATCACCCCGTCAGCCCCCGCCAGAAACGCCAGCCTTGCGCGTTCCAGCACCAGTTCATGCACCGTGCCTTTTTGCATCAGGGCCAAGTCAAGATCGCTACGTTCCAGCGAGGTTAAAATGGTAACTGCCAGAATTTTGGTTTGGCTGTTGCCGCGCCCTGCCACAGCGGCGCGCACCACATGCGGGTCGCCATGCACAGTCAGAAAATCCAGTTCAAACTGCACCAGACCGGAAACCGCATTTTCAACCGTGGCGGGGATATCAAACAGCTTCATGTCCAGAAATATCTGTTTGCCCATTTCTTTTAGCTCGCTTGCCAAGGCCAGCCCGCCGCCGGTTAGCATGCCAAGCCCGATTTTATAAAACCCGACACTGTCACCTAATTGTTGCACCAGCCGCAACCCGTTCAGGGCGTCGGGAAGGTCAATCGCGACAATCAGTCGGTTATCGGGGTTGGTCATTTTCTGGCTCCGGTATGATTTCGGATTTTATATGGTGAAAGCTGTTATAAAGTCACGCAGAGAAGTAATTGAAAAACGGTTTAAAATCACGGATTAGCCTGAAATTTACCCTTGCAAGGCCGGATTTTGCCCCCATTTATAAACCAAAGGATCATGCCATAACGGGTGACCCTAATTTCAAGACCATGTTTGGCGTGCCATTTGGGCGCTGGTTGCATGGATGCTTAACAGGAGAAATACCATGAATTTTGAAAAATTTACCGAAAGATCACGCGGGTTTGTGCAGGCCGCCCAAACCATCGCACAACGCGAAGAACATCAACGGTTTTTACCCGAACATCTATTAAAAGCATTGCTGGACGATGATCAGGGGCTTGCGGGCAATCTGATCAATGCTGCGGGCGGCGATTCTGTGCGGGCATTTGCCGATGTGAATGCCGCACTGGAAAAATTACCCAAGGTGTCTGGCGACGGGCAGTTGTATCTGGATGGCCAGACCAACAAGGTTTTGATCGAGGCTGAAAAAATTGCCGAAAAAGCCGGCGACAGCTTTGTCACCGTTGAACGGTTGTTGACTGCGCTGTGCATTGTCAAATCAAAGGCCGCCGATGCGCTAAAGGCCGCAGGCGTAACCGCGCAGGGGTTAAACGAGGCGATAAACGATATTCGCAAAGGCCGCACTGCCGATAGCGCCAGCGCCGAAGACAGCTATGATGCGCTGAAAAAATACGCGCAAGACCTGACCCAGAAAGCCCGCGATGGCAAGATCGACCCGATCATTGGCCGCGACGAGGAAATCCGCCGCACCATGCAGGTTTTGTCGCGCCGCACCAAAAACAATCCGGTTTTAATCGGTGATCCCGGCGTGGGCAAAACCGCCATTGCCGAGGGGCTGGCCCTGCGGATTGTCAACGGTGATGTGCCGGATTCAATCGCCAATAAAAAACTGATGGCGCTGGATATGGGCGCGCTGATTGCCGGTGCCAAATATCGCGGTGAATTTGAGGAACGCCTGAAAGCCGTGCTGAACGAGGTAACAGACGCCGATGGTGAAATTATTCTGTTTATTGACGAAATGCACACGCTGGTTGGCGCGGGTAAATCCGACGGGGCGATGGATGCCTCGAACCTGCTGAAACCCGCCCTTGCGCGGGGTGAATTGCATTGTGTTGGCGCGACCACTTTGGATGAATATCGCAAACATGTGGAAAAAGACGCGGCCCTTGCGCGACGGTTCCAGCCGGTATTGGTTGAAGAACCCAGCGTGGAAGACACCATTTCCATTCTGCGCGGCATCAAGGAAAAATACGAGGTCCATCACGGCATTCGCATTTCCGACGCGGCATTGGTGGCGGCGGCGACCTTGTCGGACCGTTATATTACTGATCGGTTCCTGCCTGACAAAGCCATTGATCTAATGGACGAGGCCGCCAGCCGGCTGCGCATGGAGGCCGATAGCAAACCCGAGGAGCTGGATAAAATCGACCGCGAATTGTTGCAAAAACAAATCGAGGCCGAGGCGCTGAAAAAGGAAAAAGATGTCGCCAGCAAAGACCGCCTGAAAACCCTTGAGAAAGAGTTGACCAATCTGCAAGACCAATCAAGTGAACTAACCGCTCGTTGGCAGGCCGAACGCGAAAAACTGGCCGGTGCGCGGGATATCAAAGAAGCGCTGGATCAGGCCCGCGCGCGTCTTGATCAAGCCAAACGCGAGGGTGATCTCGGCAAAGCCGGAGAGCTGTCTTATGGCGTTATTCCCAAGCTGGAAGAACAGCTGGTGGCAGCCGAAGAAGCCGAAAAAGGCGATCTGATGGTTGAAGAAGCCGTGCTGCCCGAACATGTCGCCGGCGTGGTTGAGCGCTGGACAGGTATTCCGGTTGATAAAATGCTGGAAGGCGAGCGCGATAAATTGCTGCGCATGGAAGAAGAAATCGGCAAACGGGTGATCGGCCAACAAGCGGCGGTGATCGCGGTTTCCAACGCGGTGCGCCGTGCGCGCGCCGGGCTTTCTGATCCGAACCGACCCCAAGGCAGCTTTCTGTTTCTGGGGCCAACCGGCGTGGGCAAAACCGAACTGACCAAAGCCTTGGCCGATTTTCTGTTTGACGATGATAACGCCATGGTGCGCATTGATATGTCGGAATATATGGAAAAACATTCCGTGGCGCGGCTGATCGGTGCGCCTCCGGGCTATGTGGGTTATGACGAGGGCGGCGCGTTGACCGAGGCCGTGCGGCGCAAACCTTATCAGGTTATTCTGTTTGACGAGGTCGAAAAAGCCCATCCCGATGTGTTTAACGTGCTGTTGCAAGTGCTGGATGATGGCCGCTTGACTGACGGGCAGGGCAGGGTGGTTGATTTCAAAAACACCCTGATTATCCTGACCAGCAATCTTGGGTCACAAGCGCTTAGCCAGCTGGACGAGGATGCCGATGTCGATGCCGCCAAGGCACAGGTGATGGAAGCCGTGCGCGGCCATTTCCGCCCCGAATTCCTGAATCGTCTGGATGAGATTGTTATATTTGACCGGTTAAGCCGCGATAATATGGACGGCATTGTCGATATTCAACTTGGCATTCTGGAACGCCGTCTGGCACCGCGCAAGATCGTGCTTTCGGTTGATGATCGCGCCAAAAAATGGCTGGCCGATGCGGGGTATGATCCGGTTTACGGCGCAAGGCCGCT